>JAYZGM010000367.1:0-7212 GCA_036336225.1 Acidobacteriota bacterium
GAGCCGGTGTCGTCCGGAAGAGACGAAAGGGATACATACGGGTAGTGTACCCGTGAGCGAGGGAACGGTCCGCCCCGGGGGATTCAGGTCGACCGCGGGGTGTCAAATCGCGCAAGATCAGCCAGACGCCAAACCGACTTATTGGAGATGACGCCATGTCACGAACCACGTTGTCCTTCTCTCTACTACCCCTGGCCATCCTGCTGACGGTGTTCAGTGTCCACACGGTCTCGGCTCAGACGTGTAACCCTGATAGTGACGTCCCGTTCATCTGTGGCACGACCAATCCTGAAGATCTGTATCGGGTTCCCGAGACGCCTTGGGTCATCGCCTCTGGCCGAGTATCTGATGTGGCAGGTCCCATCTACGCGGTGAATGTCCGTAACCATCGCGTCAGAGAGATCTTCCCGCAGGGGGCCGCATCGCCGGAACATGACACGACGACATATGGCGATTGTCCGGGTCCCCAGACGATCTTTCAACCACATGGTCTGACTCTTCGAGAAGGTCGCGATGGCACCCATACGCTCTACGTCGTCGGTCATGGCGCACGGGAAGCCATTGAGGTTTTCGATCTGGATCTGGGGGGCAACGGTCCGTCCCTCACATGGATCGGTTGTATCGTCTCTCCGGAGGGGACCCGACGAATCAACTCCATAACCGCTCTACCCGATGGCACCCTCGGGGCTACAAATTTCGATACAGAGGGCGGCGAGTTGTGGGAATGGCATCCTACGACTGGCTGGACCGAAGTGCCAGGGAGTCAGATGCCTGGTCCCAATGGCTTGGTTTCCTCTGCTGACGGTGAATGGTTCTATATCGGTGGCTGGAGTGATCAGGCACTGGTTCGCCTGTCACGAAAACAGACCCCGACACGGATCGATGCCGCCCCAGTCGGATTCAACGTCGACAACGTTCGGTGGGGGAACGATGGCAACATCGTGGTCGCCGGTCACGTCACGCGTTGCGATGAGTCCAGCGATTGTGAAGTATCCGTGGCTCGCGTCGCCACGGTGAATCCGACAACACTGCAAGTGGAACAGCGGGTGGACTACAAGGGTAACGAGTTCTTCAGGTTGGGTACCGTCGCGATCGAGGTCGATGATGAGATCTGGATCGGAGGGATACGTGGCAGCTTTGGAATAGCCCGGTTCCCACAATAGGTGGTTGTCTCGCTCAGGCCTCTAGAACTGCACCCGCACCCCGCCGTTGATCACGCGGCCATCCAGGGGGGCCCAGGCGTCGACTGTCCAGCGGCCATCAACGGCGCGGTCTGGACGAAGGACCGGATCCCACCGGTGCTGTCGCACGTCGGTGAGGTTCTCGAGGTTGATGAACAGCCGGAACGAACGGACTCGACGCTCGATCAGCAGACCCGCGAGGGTATACCGCTCGCTGGTGTCGCGATACGGATTAGCCTCCAACCGCTGTCGACCGGTGTAATAGACCTCGAGGCCGATTCGACCGTCTTCGTTCTCAACCATGGCCACAAATCCGATGCTGTGCCGCGGCGTCTGAGCCACATCGCTGGTCACGGAGCCAATCCGTTCACGCGACCGCACATAGGTGTAGCTGCCGGTGAGTGCGAGAGGCGCTTGGCGGAACGTCCCGAGCAGCTCCAAGCCGATGTTTCTGGTTGGGTGCTCGAGGTTCCGCATCGCGTAGATCGACCGCTCGACATGAACTGAGTCAACGATCCGGGACCCGAAAATCGTGGCGGTGTATGCGAACGGGCCATGGACCCGGGAGACGTCGACCGACACACTGCGGCCGCGTTCCGCCTTGAGGGGACCCTCAACCGTCAACCGGGTCAGACCGGCCGCTTCGGTTTCCTCCGTCAGGGGCGTTGCCCCAAAGAAGCCGGTTCCGGCCGACAGACGAGTCGACCACTCACCTGTGCGCACGAGGGCCGAGACGCGGGGACTGGCGAACCACCCATATTCGCTGTGGTGGTCCAGTCGTCCGCTCGTCGACACCGTCAACCATGACCGAATGTCGACGTCATCTTGCACGAAGAGACCGGGTGTCGTGAACGTGTAGGCGAAATGCGGAACATCGGTGGGACGGTAGGCCTCGCGTTCAACCGCGGCACCCGCGACCCAGGTGTGCGAGCCGACGTCCCGCCGGATCGTGATCTCGGCAAAACTCGTCTCGTGACGGTCACGTTCGAGAACCTCCCCAAAGTGATGGTCGTGCCACTGACGCGCCAACGTGGCACGCGCCGTCACCACCGACCGCCCAGCCACCGTCTGCCACAGGGTACCCAGGTCGAATCGGCTCGTCTCGAGCGCCTCCGGGTAGGGCGCGCCCGTTACCGGGAGGACGCGCCCTGGCTGGGTACCGCCGGTCCGGGTCTCTCGCGTCCCACCGACCGTGAAAAAGAGCGACTGGCCCCGCCCATCATTCCAGAAAATGCGTGGTCGCACGATGACGCGCTCGTAGTGGGCCAGATCGGCCCACGCATCACCGTCGATGTCGGTCTGCTCCTGTCGGTGCCCGCCGCCGACGACGCTCATCCCCCAGGTCTCCGAGAGCCGCTCGGAAAGCCACACCACGCCATCCGTCGCGCCACGAGTCGACTGGTTGAACAGGACTTCCCGTTCCGATTCGGGACCCGGACGCCGCGAGAGCAGGTTGACGACGCCGCCCATGGCGCCGGCCCCATACAGCCCGGACGCCACACCCTTGATAACCTCCACGCGCCCCAGGTCCATCGGCGGAATCTGCAGCAACCCGAGACCGCCCGGTTGACTACCATAGAGTGGCAGACCGTCGGACAAGAACCGGGTGTAGCGGCCTCGCATGCCTTGAATCCGGACGCTCGCGGCGCCGAGTGACGGCGAGGTCGTCTGCACCCGCATGCCCCCCATCTCGTTGAGCATCATGACGATGTCCCCTGGCGTCATGAGCATCTTCTCTTCGATCTCTTCACGATCCAGGGTCTCTACCCGCAAGGCCTGATCCTCGAGGCGGCGCTCGGTGCGGGTACTCGCGACCACGGTCACCTCTTCCTCGACCACAAGCTCCGGCTCGAGCTGGACGCGGACCACACGTATCTGCCCGAGGGTCACGACCACCGGGACGGTGAGCGGAATGAATCCCTCAGCCACGACCGTGACCCGGGTCGTGCCGGCGGCGACCCGAACGACCACCACCCCGGCGGCATCTGTCCGTCCGGTCGAGCCCCCGACAACGATCTCCGCCTCCGCGATAACGCCCGACTCAGCGCGCACCTCCACTTGAATCTGTCCGAACTCTTCTTGACCGGCGACCGGGACGCGGGCCGCCATCAGCAGCACCAAGATCTGAGACCACCAGAGCCTCTTCGTCGGGGAGCACAGTCTCGTGTCTCTTCGCCCCATGCCACCCCATTTCACCACACACTGGCGAACGGCTGATCTGGACCTCTCGGGACCGGGCTCGCACAAGGCTGAAAGTACGTAATCACTAACCATGAAAGTATCGTTGGGGATTCAAGCGGGATCGGCTGGCCGCGAAGGAGTCCCCGGATACACACCATAAAACGCCTCGCAGTCACCGGCGTCGCCGCCCTCCCATTGCCCCCGCTCACGGCGGGAGCGCAGCCACCCCGCACCGACCTAGTCCCGACCGGGTCCCAACGGCTACAATCACAAGTCGTGAACCGATATTTCGCATCTCCCGCGACACACCTACGCTCGGTGGCCCTCCTCGAAGGTCTCTCTTACGTGCTCCTCCTTTTCGTCGCCATGCCGTTGAAATACCTCGCCGACATGCCGACGATGGTCCGTAGCATCGGCTCGGTCCACGGAGCGCTCTTCATCTGGCTGGGACTGCTCGTCGCGGCCGGGCTCGGTCGTCGCGGTCGGCCGCTGAGGTGGGCCATACGAATCATGGTCGCGTCGCTGCTCCCGTTCGGAACCTTCGCGATCGACCGTGAACTGAGAACGGAAATCCAGGCCGAGAGCTACTAAGGACCCCCTCAGAAACACTTGACTCGTGGCCGGGTCGCACGGACCCGGTGACTGGGAAGCATCCGCCTCCAGCGAGGCCGGAACAGGTCGCTCTGCACGACGGCGTGCATCATGGCCCGAACGGGGTGACCGTCGTTCCGTCCTTGCGCAATGATCGGGTCGTGGTCGGCGAACTCGACCTCGGCGCCTGTCGAGAAGACCAACTGCTGCGACGTGGGATGGTGGGCCACCGGGTCGAACGAAATGGTGTTGCGAAAACCGTCGAGCCCGGGACACCGGGCCACGGTCGCTGTCGGGGCCCCGTCACTGCCGTCAACCGTCTTACGAGTCGTACGCGCACCTCCAATGAGTTGCCTGTCGTGAGTGTCGGACCGGGACTAGGCGCTACGGTTTCGGGTGACCCAGGAGCCACTCGACGACCAGCGGGGTGAAGTGCTCGGACAGCGCGGGCAGGTGCGCACCCTCCGCAATGGTCCACAACTCTGCTGACCCGCCAGCCTTACATCCGCTAGCGTAGCGGGTGACGGTCGACTCCATACCCTCCAGGCTACCGTCCAAGTCGAGCATCCCAGCGTCGACCCCGTCGGCGGCGCAGCCGTTGCGTGACGCCCAGTTGGCCACCGACTGGCGGGCGCTCGGGTAGACGCTCCCCTGAATCTCTCCGCCGTCGTAGGAAATCGCGGTGTCGCCGGTACCGTGAATCTGGAGTACGTGCACGGGATGGGGCGGCGCCGGACGCTCGCCGACCTCGTCAGCCCCGGCCAGACTGACCACCGCGGCGATGTCGGCCGACCGCTCATAGGCTAGTCGATGCGCCATGAAGGCGCCGTTCGAATGACCCAGAATGAAGACTCGCTTGTCGTCGATCCGATACTTCGTCTTTACACCATCGATCAGACTTGAAATATAGCCAACGTCGTCCAGTTCCGCGCCCTCCCAATTGCAGCACGCGGATGACGCGTTCCAGAATCTCGCTTCGCCGGCGCCGGTTGAAGGTGTGCCGTCAGGCGCTACCATGATGAACCCGTAACGCTCGGCCAACCCCGAGAGGCCCATATACTCGTCTTGTCCGGCCCCGGTGTTGCCGTAGGTATGGAGCAACACGATGAGTGGGGCCGCGACGTCACCGGCATAGCTGGACGGGACAGTGAGTGGCACGGCACCCCGCCCGGCGTCAACGGTCTGACCATGGGCCATGCTCGTAGCGAC
This sequence comes from Acidobacteriota bacterium, assembly GCA_036336225.1. Classification (GTDB taxonomy): domain Bacteria; phylum Acidobacteriota; class Vicinamibacteria; order Vicinamibacterales; family UBA8438; genus JAJEEA01. The sequence goes on from JAYZGM010000367.1 coordinate 5,163, forward strand.
TGCGATGGTGGCAACGATGACGGTCGGGATCGTGCGCATCTGGTTCTCCCCTCTACCGAATAAGTCTCTGAACCTCTGTAAACGGGCAGTCACTATACGGCAGGCTACCTACTCAGACAAAGACCCAGGTGCGCTCGAAACCACCGACCGAGACGGGACGCACAAAGACATTTTCCTTGCAACCCCTGTAGCCCGCTACTAGTGTCCGTTCACGGGCTTCGAGATTGGACAGCCCGATCATCCTGTTCCTGACTGACCCGGACAGCAAGTGGCCGTACCGTAACAGGCGGCCAACCGAGAGGCGCGAGAATAAATGACACGATGGATTTCTAACGCCGCCCTGGCGGCGGTGATGGTGGCGACGGCCGCGGCCGGAAGCGCCCACGCGCAGTCGACCGGGCCGTGGCAAGAGTATGGCACCGAGAACGGCGAGTGGCGCAGCTACGCCGGGAACATCGCCGGCCAGAAGTACTCGCCGCTCGACCACATCAACGCCAGCAACTTCGACCAACTGCAGATCGCCTGGGAGTGGACCACGGTTGATCGGCGTCTGAGCCGCACCACGCCGGACGGCGGCGAGTGGGTCGCCCCGCTCGACACGATCGTTGACTCCCTGGTCACCGACACGCCAAACCTGTATCGCGAAGGCCAGTCGCCAAACCCGTCCCGGTTTCAGGCCACGCCGCTGATGATCGACGGCGTGCTCTACTTCAACACCCCGCTCTCGCAGGGAGTGGCGGTTGACGCGACAACCGGCGAGACCCTCTGGGTGTTCAACCCAAAGACCTATGAAGAGGGCACGCCGTCAATGTCCGGCCCCTGGACCCAGCGGGGAGTCGCCTACTGGACCGACGGCGAAGGGGACGAGCGGATCTTCTGGGGCACTGGCGCGGGCTACCTTGTCTGTGTCAAAGCCGCGTCCGGTCGACCGTGCCCGGACTTCGGCTCAAACGGGAGCGGGATGGTGGACGCGATGATGGGGATTCCACGCGCGGACCGGGAGGACCGCGACTACCTGAACGCGTTTCTCTACTCGATCAACTCGCCGCCTATCATCGTGCGGGACCGGGTGATCCACGGCTCGCACATCGCCGACGTGCGTGTCACCAAGGAAGCGGTTCCGGGGTGGGTGCGGGCCTGGAACGCGCGGACCGGCGAGCACGAGTGGGACTTTCACACCGTCCCCAACAGCGCAGACGAGTTCGGATCGGACACCTGGCTGAACGAATCGTGGCGCTACTCGGGCAACGGCAACGTCTGGTCGATACTGGCCGGCGATAGCGAGCTGGGCTATGTGTATCTGCCGACCGGCACCGTCACCAACGACTATTACGGAGCGGACCGTCTGGGCGACAACCTCTTCTCGGAATCGATCATCGCCGTTGATATCGAAACCGGCCAGCGGGTCTGGCACTTCCAAGCGGTGCACCACGGCCTGTGGGACTGGGACTTCCCGACACATCCAAATCTAGTCGACATCACGGTCGACGGCCGCGAGATCCAGGCCCTGGCGCAGGTGAGTAAGCAGGGCTTCACCTATGTGTTCGATCGCGTCACCGGCGACCCGGTCTGGCCGATCGAAGAGCGCCCGGTCCCGCAAGAGACCAACCTGCCGGGCGAGGTCCCCTCGCTGACCCAGCCGTTTCCGACCAAGCCACCCCCGTTCGAGTATCAGGGTGTGACGATCGACGACCTGGTCGATTTCACGCCCGAGATCAGGGCCATGGCGGTAGAGGCCGTGCGGGACTTCACCCTCGGTCCGATCTTCACACCGCCGCTGCGGACGGTCGAGGGGGTGACCCAGGGCACCATCCAGCGTCCAGCGATCGACGGCGGCGCGAACTGGGGCGGCGCCGGTGTAGACCCGGAGACCGGTATCCTCTACGTGCCCTCGCAGAACCGGTCGTCGGTGTTGCACTTCTACACACCGGACGAATCGACTGGCGCCACCATGACGATCACCCAAGCCGCATTCGGCAGCGGCCGCCAACCGGCGATGCCACAGGGGCTTCCGCTGTTCAAACCGCCCTACTCGCGGATGACCGCGGTC
>JAYZGM010000368.1:0-11292 GCA_036336225.1 Acidobacteriota bacterium
GGACGGGAAGTTCCTCGAGTCGTGGGATCAGTTCGGCATGGTGAGCGGGCTCTACATCACCGATGACGACATCATCTACGTCGCCGACTACCAGAAGCACGAGGCGCTCTTGATCGGTAGCGCCACGGATGGATCGATTACCTCACGCATCGAACCGGTCCTCGCGGAAGGGATCATGGTCGACAAGCACGGCAACATCTTCGCCGGCGAAGTGGCGGGGAACATCCTGCGGAAGTTCGCCAAGAATTAACATCGTAGGGGCCACACGACGCGTCTCACTCGTCAACAAATCAGGAGACCCTCTACCACTCGGGTCACTACCGCGTGGCATCTGCGGATCACAGCGGACCCGTCGAAGCCGCTCGACCAGAGGTGGTCGGTCGAGCGTTGATCTGAAACGGATTCACACGCAGGCCCCGGTTCAAGCGGGAGGCCCAGATCCTCGCCAACCTCAACCATCCCAACATCGCTGCCATTCATCGGAGGAGGTCATGACAAGAACAATGGTGGTCGCTGGGCTCACCGTCCTGTGTGCCGTTTCGTCCGTGCCTGCCCAACAACCAGGCAGGGTCCATGAGCTCAAAGCCTCGCCGTCGACCACGCATATCTTTTTCTTCGACGCCTCGCTTGCGCCGGTTCTGCGGATTGAATCGGGTGATGTGGTGCGACTGGAAACGGCGACCGGAAATCCACGTTGGTTCGAGAACGCGGGCGTTCCCCGGGATCAGATCCCGCCCGAGCTGTACGCCGTGTATGAAGGGTATGACTCCGCTGGTCGCGGAGACCATACCCTGAATGGTCCCATCTTCGTGACCGGGGCCGAGCTGGGCGACGTGTTGGAGATTCGCATCCTGTCTGTTGACGTCAGGTTGCCGATAGCGGGTCAGGGTATCCGCAGCCAGCTGTTCCCCGGGGAGATCGAGGACAACGTGTCCCGAGTCCACTGGATCGACCTGGTCAACCGGACAGTCGAGTTTGCGCCCGGGGTGGTGGTTCCCATCAAGCCGTTCTGGGGGGTGATCGGAGTTGCGCCGCCTCCAGAAATGGGGCGCGTGAGGAGCGGCGCGCCGAACTTCTTCGGCGGCAACATGGACAATCGCGACCTCGGGCCGGGCAGTATCTTGTATCTGCCGGTCCATAATCCCGGTGCGCTGCTCTCCCTCGGCGATGGTCACGCAGTCCAGGGGTATGGTGAGATCTCCGGTTCGGCCGTGGAAACGTCTCTCAGGGGTGAGATCCAGGTGTTTCTGCATAAGGACCAAGAGCTCGAATGGCCTCGCGCTGAAACCCCCACCCATTACATGACAATGGGTCTCGACGCCGACCTTGACGAGGCCGCACGAATTGCTGCCGCCGACATGGTCGAGTTTCTGGTTGAGACGAAGGGACTCGATCGCGAGACGGCAATCCTCCTGTGCAGCGTGGCCATGGATATGGTAGTGACTCAGGTCGTGGATGGGACCAAGGGCATTCACGCCATGATTGCGAAGGACGTGTTTAGAGACCGGTGATACAATTCGCGCGCTGCATCACCGCGCATCGATTTTCGAAAGGAAGGATCTGCCATGTCACAAGCCGAAAGACTCGGGCTCGTAATCGTTGGCGTCGTCACGCTTCTGGCCACGTTCAGCGTGGCCTACGCACAGAACCACGCGCCGAATCCGTATCGAACCGTTGAGGGAGTGTGGGCACCGCTGCCGGATGGCAGGCAGTGGGGCTCCACGAGCCTGGTGGAAGTCTCTCCCGACGGCGAGATGATCTGGGCGGTCGATCGGTGTGGCGAGAACACCTGTGTCGGGCACGACGACCTCGATGTCGTGTTCCAGTTCGACAAGGACGGCAACATGCTCAAGCGGTGGGGGGCTGGGATGTTCGTCTGGCCGCACGGCATCGACGTGGATGACGATGGCAACGTGTGGATCGCCGATGCCCGCGGCGAGGGTGACCGGGGACACCAGGTCATCAAGTTCAGCTCGGACGGCGACGTGCTGATGAGGCTTGGCACCGCCGGCGTGGCGGGTCGTACCCAGAGCACCTTTGACCAGCCGAACGACGTCCTGGTCGCGCCGAACGGCGACATCTTCGTGGGCGACGGTCACCCGGGCAATGGCAACAACCGGATCGTCAAGTTCTCGAGCGACGGCACGTATCTCATGGAGTGGGGCGAGACCGGCTCCGCGCCCGGACAGTTCCGGACACCTCATGCCCTGGCCATGGACTCACAGGGTCTGCTCTATGTCGGAGACCGCAGCAACCGACGCATCCAGGTCTTCGAGCAGGACGGCACCTTCGTCCGTGACTTCTACAACTTCGGGCGCGCAAGCGGTGTGGCGATCGACGGGGACGACAACATCTATGTCGCCGACTCCGAGTCGAACTATCGGCGAAACGGGGGCTACAAGCGCGGTATCCGCGTCGCCAATATTAGCGACCTGCGGATTTTTGCCTTCATCCCTGATCCCGAACCCGACCAGGACAACTCGGGAACCAGCGCGGCCGAAGGGGTTGCCGTCGACAACGAAGGCAACGTGTACGGCGCCGAGGTCGGTCCGCGCGCGCTGCGGAAGCACGCCAAGCGTTAGCTTAGAAGGAGGGGGGAGTGAGCGACGACGCAGCCGCTCCTCAACTCGTTCTTGTCCAAGACTGGTTTGATGAATTGAAGGAATGAGTGCCGGTGTCGTAGCCCTGCCCCTGCAGCCTGGCACCACCCTTGGCCCCTATCAAGTCACGGCCAAGATCGGCGAAGGCGGCATGTGAGGTGTACCGCGCCCGCGACACCAAGCTCGACCGGGACGTGGCGCTTGGGAACCGGCCGCCGCAAACCATCACCGGCTACCCCTCCGCTCGAGGTAGGACCGTAGCTATGTATCCAGGCGGGTATCGATTGCTCGGAATGTGGGTGCTCCTGATCGGAGTGCTCATCGTCGGGTTCGATGCGGCGATGCTCAGCCAGCCCGGGTCTGGTGAGGCGTACGACCTCGTGCTTCAGGGTGGTCGGGTCATCGACCCGGAGACGGGCCTCGACGGTGTACGAAACGTCGGGATCCGTGGCGACCGGATCATGGAGATCTCCGAACGGCCGTTGCGCGGCCGCGAGGTGCTGGATGTCTCGGGCTTGGTGGTCGCACCGGGCTTCATCGATCTGCATGCCCACGGACAGACGAACGAGGCCAACGAGTACCAAGCCCACGACGGGGTGACGACAGCGCTCGAGCTGGAATCGGGAGAAGATTTCCTGACCGAGTGGCTGGCCTCGCGAACCGGTCGGGCGCTGATCAATTTCGGTGCCACGGTGCCGCACGCGGGGGTGCGTTGGCGAGCCATGGACCAGTATGCGGCACAGGCCGATCGGATGGGTCGGATGGTCCGCGAGTCTGGCCTCGAGACCGAGGAACTGGCCGAGGTCCGCCGCGAGTTGGGTCAGGCCCGCTACGAGCCAGTGCCCCCGGGGCGTTTCGCGTCCATGGTGGAGGGCTTGGAGGCCGGTCTGAGGGCCGGTGCGCTCGGTATCGGAGTGTCAGTCGGCTACTACCCAGGGGCCACGCGCGGCGAGCTGTTCGAGGTCTATCGGGTGGCAGCCGAGTGGCAGGCCCCGGTGTTCACCCACGTCCGCGAGATCAGTCTCGCCGGCATCCAGGAAGCCATTGCGCATGCCGCGGTCACGGGTGCACCTCTGCACATCGTGCATCTCAACAGCATGGCGCTCGGTGAGATCGCCGTGGCGCTCGAGATGGTCGCGTCGGCACAAGCGCAGGGGCTCGACATCACCACCGAGGTCTACCCGTATACGGCAGCGTCGACAGGGATCGCGTCGACGCTGTTCGACCCGGGATGGCAGGATCGCATGCGGATCTCATATCGGGATCTGCAGTGGCAAGACACGGGTGAGCGGCTGACCGCAGAAAGCTTCAGCGTGTATCGGGAGCAGACGGGGACCGTCATCATTCACTTGATGAAGCCTGAGTGGATCGACGCCGGGGTCGGCTCACCGGTCACGATGATCGGATCGGACGGCATGCCGTACGCGCCCGGGGCGCATCCGCGGTCGGCCGGCACCTTTGCCCGCGTGCTGGGTCGATACGTTCGGGAGCGCGGTACGCTCACGCTGATGGACGCGCTTTCAAAGATGACCATCCGGCCGGCGCGACGCCTCGAGGGCATCGCACCGGCGATGCGTCTCAAGGGGAGGATCCAAGTAGGGTGCGACGCGGATATCACGGTGTTCGACGCAGCCACCGTCTCCGACACGGCGACGTTCGAGGGCGACCTCACCTTTTCGGTGGGCATCCCGCACGTCGTCGTCGGCGGCCAGTTCGTCGTGAGAGACGGTGTGACCGTGCCGGACGTCTACGCCGGTCGTCCCGTACTCGGGAAGTATCGCCGGTGAAAGCGGAGCGAGCCGAAGACGACTTGATTGGGTGGCGTCGTCGGAACCCCGAACAATCTGGAGCCAAGCGATGCAGATGCAAGCTGGTAAATCGCGACGTGAACTGGTCGCCGCCCTCGTCGTCACGGCGTGTGCTGCAGTGCAGCCCGCCGTGCACGCCCAGTCCACGACGGCGTTCGTCCCCGTCACCGACGCGATGCTGCAGGAGCCCTCACCCGATGATTGGCTGATGTGGCGCCGCACGCTCGATGGCTGGGGGTACAGCCCGCTTGACCAGATTGACCGCCAGAACGTCGGCGACCTGCGCCTGGTCTGGTCGCGCGCCCTCAGCGCGGGGGGGCGGCAACAGGGCACCCCGCTGATCTACGACGGTGTCATGTACATGCCGAATCCGAGCGACGTCATTCAGGCGATCGACGCGGCGACCGGGGACCTCATCTGGGAGTATCGCCGGTCGCTGCCGGACGACGTGTGTGAGCTCTTGATGCCGGGCGTCTGTACGACGAACAGGAATCTGGCGATCTACGACAACCTGATCATCGACACCAGCGTCGACGAATACGTGTTCGCCCTGGATGCAACGACCGGTGACCTGGTTTGGGAGACCGAGATTCTCGACTACCGGGTCCATCCGGCGAACCAGAGTACGGGGCCGATCATCGCGAACGGCAAGGTCATCTCGGGCCGCAGCTGCATGCCGCAGGCCGGACCCGAGGCCTGTGTCATCACGGCGCACGATGCGAGGACGGGTGAAGAACTATGGCGTCGCCGCACGATCCCGGCGCCCGGCGAGCCCGGCGACGAGACGTGGGGCGGTGTGCCCGACGAAGAACGCAGACACGTCGGGACGTGGATGGCTCCGAGCTACGACCCAGAGCTGAACCTCATCTACATCGGCACCTCGGTGACCTCACCGGCCCCGAAATTCATGGTGGGCGGCGCCGAGAACAAGCACCTCTATCACAACTCGACGCTCGCGCTGGATGCCGACACCGGGGAGATCGTGTGGTATTACCAGCACCTGAACGACCACTGGGATCTCGACCATCCGTTCGAGCGTCTGCTGGTCGACACGGTCGTACGACCGGACCCTGCGGTGGTGAGCTGGATCAATCCGCGACTGCAACCAGGTGAGGAGCGCCGGGTGATGACCGGGATTCCCGGGAAGACCGGCGTCGTGTATACCCTCGACCGAGTCACGGGTGAGTTCCTGTGGGCCACACCTACCGTGGCCCAAAATGTGATCAGTCACATCGACGGGGCGACGGGCGTGGTCTCGGAGAACCCGGAGGTCGTCTTTCGCAGCATCGGACAGGAGGTCCTCACCTGCCCGACCGCGATGGGCGGGAAGGACTGGGAAGCGGGCGCCTACAGCCCACGGACGAACGCGATGTACATGCCACTCCGGAATGCCTGCGCCAGAATGGTGCCGCTCGACGATGGAGGACGGTCGCTGTACAGCCTCAGCATGCGTAACGAGCTGGCACCCGGCACGGATCAGCTCGGCACCGTGTGGGGCATTTCCGCAGAGACCGGCGAGACGACCTGGGTTTACGAGCAGCGCGCGGCCACGATGTCGCTCGCGGCCACGGGCGGCGGCCTCGTGTTCGTGGGCGACGTGAACGGTCGGTTTCGCGCGCTCGATGACGAGACGGGTGATGTGCTCTGGGAGATCAACCTGGGGTCGCCCGTAAGCGGATTTCCCGTCACCTATGCGGTCGACGGACGCCAGTATGTGGTGGCGGGTACCGGTACGGGGGGCAATGCCTCGCGCTGGACCGCGATGACGCCGGAGCTACGACCCAGCGGCGGCAACAACCTCTTTGTGTTCGCGTTGCCGGATTGATGAACTGGAGCGGAGAGCCCCATGAGTAGCCCACCAGCCTATCGACCGGCGACGGTATTCGGTTAGGCCCCTATGCGACCGACGGATCCTCTTTGTAGACTTCAAAGTTTATGTTGTCGATTCGGAATGCTCGAAAGCTAAGCACAGCACACAGTTGGTAATACAACATCGAGAACATATCCGTGAAGTCACGCAACCCCAATGCGGGAAGGACAAAGGTCATTGCCAGGAACGTGTTCGCCACAATGCTCGTCAAGACGATCGTTTTCACGACGAGCTCTATTTGCCGTAGTCGATCTTCATAGGCCTGGTGTGGATCTCTGCGGGGCGCAAAGATCGTGGCGTATCCGATAGCGGCGAGCGCCATGTTCAGAGCCGTCACAGCAAAGATATTGACATATCCAGCAAACCCAGGAAATGGGTTTTGTCTGATATAGAGGATGAGCAGCAGAAGGGTGATATACGTGAGGATCGCCACGCCGACAAATGTGGGTGAAACAAAATCAAACAACCGGCGAGGATGCAGTGCTGCTGTTCGGGTGGTACGTGAATGGGCGTGTCTCATCAGTCGAAAATACTTGACACCCGTGCGCGCCACGAACATCACTGGAGAAACCTGAAGGAAGAAATATATTAGGAGAACAGATTGGCTGTCCCAATTGAGCATTTCTTCACTAGTTGAAGAGACTCCAATTAACACCAATGCACAACCAGCCAGGAGTGCGACAGTGTTCAGATTCCTGTAAGTGCGCAGTGCTTTCTCTACAGTATCGATCGGCACTGGATAGAGCTTTGGATGGGTCGATGGTGGGTATGTATCGACCACACGTCTCACACGGCTGAGCACGTGTCGTGGAAGATAGAAGGAAATGAGGAGAACCTGGCTCAAAAATATGACGTAAAACAACATAAAGTTCCAGTTGGGTTCTGGCATGCTCATCTCCTCAATTACCGCGGCGATTCATCACGTCGCCGAATGCAATCCGAATTTCTGAATCCGTTACGCCAGACTCTCTAAATGCCGCTATCGTTTCGCCCATTTTCGTCAGCACCCACGCATTCAAATCGACAGTGCTGTTCGCTTTGGCATCCGGGTGCACGAAAGTACCGCGATACCCTTTGGTTTGAATGACTGAATCACGCTCCAGCAAGCGGTAAGCTTTCGCCACCGTCTTGTTATTGAGGTTCAGGTCGTTTGCAAGCTGGCGAATGGAAGGCAACCCATCCCCTGGGCGTAGTTTGTCGCACAGCACGGCCTTCTTGATCTGCCCAATCAGTTGAGCAAACAAGGGGACCGAATCGTCGATGTCGATGATTATTTCCATGGAAATAAGGCGCTCTTCATCCAGTTCGGGAGCAAGGGGGGCCAACCATGATCGGCACCCTGTCGGAGGATGCGGGCCAGCATCAGGTGGTGCCCTCCTCAAGCGATGGCTACTTGGGACGCATCATGGCGCGGTCACGCACGCACATCTGGCCTGCTACCTCGACGAGTTCACCTTCCGGTTCAACCGGCGCCGCTCGCGCAGCCGCGGCACGCTGTTCTTCCGCCTCGTGCAGCCAGCCGTCGCCCTCGACCCGGCGCCGTCCGAGTCGTTGGTCACGTCCGCCCGATTACCTTGATCTGGGGTCACCTGAGTGAAGCCAATAGCCAACTTCCATGAAATGTGTTGCCCCAGATGTACCAAGTGATGTAAGGGTACAATAGGATGGGACTGAATGCAAGTCAAAAAGATCGAGAATTTCACTAAATTGGCATGATTTGGTCGGTTTTGGGGGCCAGGCTGGTATCCTCTGGGGCTCAGACAAGACCACACGACGGACCCATTACAGGCATAAGCTGTAGACGCTAAATGGCTTATAACTGGATAGATGGTGAGCGCGGCCGCCTGACAGCGGGCCACCATGCCGAAAACCATGCTCGCGAGGAGCCAACTCCCGCGCAGTGCGCTACGGCATCCCCGGCGGCGGAACCCTGCGCATCGTCGCCTGCTCGAAGGCGTACGCCAACTCGATCAGCCGTGGCTCGCTGCACGCTCTTCCCGCGAAGCTCACACCGAACGGGCGGGGCTTCAGCTCGACGCCTGCCGGCATGGGCGGATCCGGCTCGGACTGCGCGAAGGCGAAGGGCACGATGACGGTCGGATAGCCGGGCCGAGCCAAGATCCCAGCACCGCTCGACGCGGGAAAAAGGAGGGCGTCCAACTCGAGGGCCGTCATCACCTCGTCGATTCCGTGCTCGCCGTTCAAGCGCAAGTCCCGCGCGCGATCGGCCTCGTACTCGGCGCGAGCTTCCTCCAAATCCAGCTCGTCCGCGCCGTCGAGACGGGCCTGCCCGTACTTGAGCGCGCCGGCCTGCTCGTGCGCCAGGTTCCACTCGCGCAGCTCCGTCAGCGTTTTGACTGGGGCGGAGTCGCCGAGCGTCGCGAGCCAGGCGTTGAAGTCTCGCTTCATGCCGTAGGAGAGCACGCTGCTACGGCGGCTCGCGAGCACGTTGTTCGCGGGATCGGGGTCCACGACGCTCGGGATGTCGGCCGGATCGACGATCGTGGCGCCTTGTTCCCTGAGGACATCGATCGCCTCGGCCATCACTGCCCTTCCCTCTTCGGAAAGCCGGTTCTGCGACGTGTCGGACCCGGGCACGCTGACAGAGTCGTAGTACAGAGCTCGAGGAATGCCGATGCGGGCGCCCTGCAGTCCGTCGGCGCGGAGAAACGCCGTGTAGTCTCCATTCACCGGAGGGTCGCATCGGGACGTGGTCGGGTCGTTCGGATCTGGCTCTGCGCCTTCGAGTGCTCCGAGCAGGATCGCGGCATCGGTGACCGTGCGCGCCATGGGGCCGGCCGTGTCCTGATCGCCGGTGATCGGGATCACACCCCAGCGGCTGACGCGCCCGACGGTCGGCTTGATCCCCACCAGCATGTTGGCATTCGATGGGGACAGGATGGAGCCTGACGTCTCGGTGCCCACGTTTCCGGCCCAAAAGCTGCTCGCGGTCCCGATGCCGGAGCTGGAGCCACCCGTACCCATGATGGGGCGACCATCGTTCCTGCCCTCCCGCGGATCACGGCGCGGGTCGTACGGATTCAGGCCGAAGCCCCCGACCGTGCTGTAGTTTCCAGGCATCCCGGTGGCGGTGAAGTTCGCCAGCTCGGTCATGACGGTCTTGGCGAGGATGATGGCACCGGCATCGCGCAGGTTCGTGGTGAGCGTCGCCCGGTACGGTGGCACATAGCCTGCGAAGGCCAGCGCCCCACCGGTGGTCGGCAGGTCGGTCGTGTGAACGTTGTCCTTGAGCGCGACTGGAATGCCATGGAGCGGCCCGCGTAGGCGACCGTCGGCGCGCTCACGGTCGAGTCGTTCCGCCTCGGTGAGCGCGTTGGCGTTGACCGCAATCGTCGCGTTCACGCGCTCCTCGTAGAGGGCGATGCGCAGGAGGTGCGCTTCGACCAATTCACGTGACGTGACGCGCCCTTCCTCCATCGCGCGCTGCATGTCCGGGATGGTCGCCTCGACCACGTCGAAGCGCACCTCGCGGTCCGTGGCCCTCGTGCACGATGCGAAGAGCGGGGGAAGGAGCGCTGCGGCGAGGACGAGGGCGGGACAGGTCTTGAGCCTGGTCATGGGCGTTGTTGACGGCGTCTGGAGTCTTACGTGCGGGCAGTGTAACCGGACCGGAGCCAGAGAGGGAGGCCCGTACGGACGGCGGAGAGTCTCAGCATACCTGAGACGAAACTAGTAATCAGCCGCGGCGAGCGAGGCGCGAACGATCTCGTTGTCGTTGCGCTGCACGATGTGCCGGTTCGCGAACGCCGGGTGCGCCCAGCTGACGACGCGGTCGAAGAAGCGTCCTGGTCCATACCCGGCGGCGGTCGTGGGCTCGATCAGCTTGGTGCGACTGTGCTCCACGTAGCCGGTCGGGGTGAACTGCGCGATGATCAGATCGCCGTCGTCGTTGTGCACGAAGTAGCGGTCGCCGTGCTGCACGATCGAGGCGCCACCCCAGCGGGCTTGCGGGGTCATCTCGGCGCTCATCCAGAGTCGTTCGCCCGTCCGCGCATCCAGCCCTCGCAGCTCGCCGTAGCTGCCGACACCATAGATGTGATCGCCGATAATGACCGGCGTGGTGATCATGGCGTGCAGCCCGTCGGATTGGTCCGGAAGGCTGTCGCGGCCCGTTCCCTGCCAGAGCATGGTCGCCTCGGGGCGATCGGCGCTGAGCCGCATCATCATCGACCCACGATAGAACTGCGACACGAGCAGGTAATCTCCACCTCGGGCCGGTGTGGCGACCGACACGCTCTCTCGCACTTCCCAGGGCTGGTCCCAGTACACCGCGCCGGTTTCCGGGTTGAGGGACGTCAGCGCGGTCGGATGCCAGACGATCAGCTGTCTGGTGCCGCCCGCCTCGTAGATGACCGGCTGGCCGTAGCCCATCTCGGAGGTGACCTCGATCGCGCGCCAGATCTCTTCGCCCGTGTGCTTGTCGAACGCCATCACGAGCGCATCGGGTTCGCCACCCACCAGCGCAATCAGACGGTCTCCGTCAACCAGTGGTGCGCTCGCGACGCCCCAGGTGGGCACGCTGGTGTCGTAGTCCGCGATGTAGTCCTTCTCCCAGATGAGCGCCCCGGTCTCCACGTTCAGGCAGAGCAGCCGGCCGGTCGCGCCGACCACATAGACACGATCCCCGTCCACGGTCGGTGTGGCCCGTGGTCCCACCGCGTAGGAGAACATGAGCATCCGGTAGGATGTCGGCCACTCGTGGGTCCAGAGCAGCTCGCCGGTCTGCTCGTCCAGCACCACCAGCCGCTCGGTGCCATCCACCGTGCGTGATTCAGGATCTTCCTCCCAGTCGGTGACGAAGACCCGACCGCCGGCCACCGCCGGGCCCGAGTACCCCGACCGGATCGGCACCCGCCAGGTGACCTCTAGCTCGTCGGGGAGCTGGTCGACGATGCCGGTCTCGTGCCAGACCGCCAATCGGTCGGGACCACGCCACTGCGGCCAGTCGTCGGCGACGACGTGCGTCGACGCAGCCAGACATCCGGCCAGCACG
>JAYZGM010000369.1:0-8514 GCA_036336225.1 Acidobacteriota bacterium
CCTCGAGCACCCCGTAGACACGCGCGCTCGGAAGTCCATCGGACCGATATCGTCGAAATTGAGGGACGAGCGCACGGCGAAACCGAGGCTCCCAATAGTTCAGTCCTCCGTTCTGGGTCCCGATCCAGAACCCGCCTCGACGGTCCTGCAGGATGGACCAGGCGGTGTTGTCACTCAGACTGTGCGGGTCTCCGGGGTCGTGACGAAAGTGGGAAAATGTTTCACTTCGGCGGTCGAATCGGCTGAGTCCACTACCCAGCGTCCCGACCCAGAGAGCCCCCGTTTCGTCTTAATGTAAGGCCATGACCCGGTCCTCGCTCAAGCTGGCCGGGCTCTCGGGGTCGTGTTGGTAGTGCACAAACTCTTCGGTGTCCGGGTTGAACCGATTGAGGCCGCCACGGAACGTTCCGACCCACAAAGACCCGAATCGGTCGCCGGTGACCGCGGTGATAGCGTTCGAGCTCAAGGAGGTGCGGTCGTCCGGGTTATGTCGGACGTGCGCGAATCGCTCGGTGCGAGGGTCGAATCGATCGAGCCCGCTGTTGACCGTACCGACCCAGAGAAAGTCGTCGGCGTCTTTATAGAGGGCTGTTACACCGTTGTCGATGAGGCTGTCGGGATCATCCGGGTGGTGGGCAAACGGGGTCATGAGCCCTGTCTCGGCGGCGATTCGAGTCAGTCCGCCCCCGTCAGTCCCGATCCAGAGCTGTCCGCTGGCGTCTTCGGCAATCGAGCGGACCCGATCGTCGCTCAGGCTCGCTGGATCTGAGGGATCGTGTGCAAAGCGGATGACACGTCGGGTGTCTGGGGCGAGTTGGTTCAGACCACCACCGTCGGTACCGATCCAGAGCTTGCCCTGACGGTCTTCATGAATCACCCGAATGCGATCGTTGCTGAGGTCCGCCGGGTTGGATGGATTGGTGACGAGTCGTTCGAAATCACCGGTTGTTGGCCGATACCGATTCAAGCCCCCGCCGTCGGTGCCGATCCACATGTTGCCCCGACTGTCCTCGAAGAGCGCCCAGATCCGACTGTTCGACAACGAGGTCGGATCTTGTGGGTCATGTGAGAACACGGTGATGTCGTAGCCGTTGTATCGGTTCAATCCATCTTGCGTGCCGAACCAGAGCAGCCCTTCCGAATCTTGGAGGATGGTCGTGACGACCTCGTGCGACAGGCCCGTTTCGACTGAAAGATGCCGAAAACGGGCGTTCTGCGTCTTCTGCGCTTTCGCGCCCGTGGCGACGATCACCAGCACCGCGCATGCGACTCCCCGGAGGGTCGAGGAGGTCATCGGACACCCCGGACCGTCGCGACGCGGTCGGCTTGAACCCGGAGCGTCGAGTCGCTGGCTTCCAGACGTTCAATCGGTGTCTCGCTCATCCGCGCCCCGACTGCGTTAATGATGCCGAGCTCGTGAGTTACTTCACCACCCGCCGCCAGGACGGCGGTGGTGACGGATGCGAGATCCTTGCCTTGCACGATCCCCGCTTGGAGCGACTCCGACACGTCTGCCCCGTCGGCGTTTCCCGTGAGGGGTGACCGGGTGTGGCCGCACTCTCGCGTCTCGCAGCCGATGGGCTGGCGAGCTCGCTTCCGCTCGGCCCGGGCGAGACACAACCGGTCCCCGCTGTCATTGACGACAGGGTCATCGCTGAGGGCAGAAGAACGCGCATCCTGTGAAGCAGCGTGGCGTGCACTGGTATTCTCCAAGGAGGCGACCTCGGAAGGTAGGTCGTCAACCAGGCTCTTTCGAGACCGGCGGATCTCTCGTCTCTGCCAGGGCTATAGCAAGAAGATGGCCAGCCGATCCCGCCGGACCGCCGAGGTCTCGTGCAGCTTGGTCACGCGTCAGCCGTCGTGACTCCGGGTTCGTCCCACTACATCGACCAGGGTGTCCCGTTCTCGAGCACATACGACAGGATCGACATCGCTACCTGAAAATGAGTTCGGGCCGGTCTTGCCCCGGAAGCAGCCGCGAGGACGGCTCGCAGGCGCGACGGCGGAGCACGGTCGCGAGGTATCCTGAAGATCGTGGAGGGGGTATGAACCAGAACATTAATGTAACGCCGGTATCCCCGGTGATCGGCGCCGAGGTGTCAGGCGTGGACCTTGGTCGACCGCTCGAGCCCGAGGCGTTCGACATATTGCATTCCGCGTTGATGACATACCTTGTGCTCTTCTTTCGCGATCAGGAGCTGACGTTCGCCCAACACAAAGCGTTCGGCCGCCGATTTGGAGAGCTCCATATCCACCCCGCGGCTCCGAAGGACCCCGAGCATCCGGAGATCTTGGTCGTGCGGACCGATGCCACCGCGTCGTTTGCCACTGGTGACTCCTGGCACTCGGACGTCTCCTGTGACGTTGAGCCGCCGATGGGAAGCATCCTCCGGGTCGAGCAGGTACCTTCCTGTGGTGGCGACACACTGTTTGCGAGCATGTATGCCGCGTATGACGCGCTCTCAGACCAGATGCAACGGTTCCTCGGTCAGCTCACCGCCGTCCATGAGGGGCGCCACTATTACATTGGTCGCTATGGTGCGGAAGACTTGCGTGATGAGACATACCCGAGAGCTGAGCATCCAGCGGTACGAACCCACCCGGTGACCGGCCGGTCAGCGCTCTATGTCAATCAAGGGTTCACCACAAGGTTCAAGGAGCTCACGACGTCCGAGAGCGACGCGTTGCTAGCGTTCTTGGTCCGACATTGCGCCTCTCCAGAGTTTCAGTGTCGTTTTCGATGGCGGCCCAATTCGGTTGCGTTCTGGGACAACCGCTGCACGCAGCATCACGCGGTCTGGGACTATCACCCGGAAACCCGTCACGGGTATCGAGTCACCATCAAAGGTGATCGGCCGACGTTTGTTCTAGCAGAGTAGCGCCGTGGCGCGACCACACAGCCGCGTCGGCGAGTAAGCGCGTCGTCGGCGATAGGGCTTGCTGGCTGCGGCCAGGTTTCCCCTGTGAGTACGCCGTGAGGCCCCGGCCCGGCTGGTAAGGCGCGCCGCCGGAACAAATTGGGCATTCTTGACCGAGGCGTCACGCTGTCCGGACGGGATGCAGCGCCGTTCGAATACAGCGGGGCTTTTGTCACAGGCTGCTAGCCGCACCCTCCTCCACCTGAAACCGCTGTCGGGCACACAAGAGTCCCTCTCGAGACAGACACGTCCCGGCCGTGTGGTGGAAAACCGCCCGCGCCAAATAGATTCGACTTGAGACGATGTTCGACTCTGTCCAGTCACGTGCCCGGACGACACCGACCCCACCTTCTACTGATTCTGGTTTTGGCGGTTGATACCCCGACACTCGATCAGACCCGTGTGATCGGACCAGCCGACTCGGTGTCACTCCCCCGCCGGGGAAGTGGATGTGGTGGGTCACACGTTGGCCGAGCTGAATGAGGAACTGACTATCCGTTACGCCGGGGAGCGTATCAATCCCGAGCTTTCGGTCAGCGTGCAGGAGTTTGCCACGCTCACCGTGCATGGAGGGCGAGGTGAATGCGCCGGGTGCCGGGAGACCGTATATCGCTCAGTTTGAAAGGTTCTCTTTGGTCAGGGCACCTTCTTTTCACTGGGTACTGCGGCCACTTGTGCCCGGGGCAGCGAGGGCGCTCTGCGTTTGGAAGTAGTACACAACCCCACGTTCGAGTTGTCCGCGTTCTTGGGACGATTGCCGGGTGCTCACCTCGTGAAGGGTCCGACGATGGTGAGCGAGATCGTCACACAGACGGCGGCGCCGAGGGTCATCCAGATACCGACCTTTGCCATGTCTCGAATGGAAAAGTAGCCGGCGGAATACGGCAGTACGTTGGTCGGGCTCTCTGTAACAAGAATGAACGCGAGCGTCGACGTGAACGCGGCAGGAGCCGCGATGGTCCACGCGTCGAGACCCAGGTCGATTGCCAGCGCCAGCAGGATCGGCATGATGAGCGATCCGGTGACCGTGTTGCTTGAAAACAACAGGTGTAGCAGTGACACGGCAATGACGATGACAAACGGTCGTAGCAATGACGGGATCAACACAAGGTTGCCGAGCAGGAGTTGCGCCAGCCAGCGGGCCGCCCCAGTCTCGAACACCATCAACCCAAGTGACAGCCCGGCCACAATCAGCATCACCCCGCCCCAGTCCATGTTGGCCTGAGCGTCTTTCCAGCTCATCACGCGGATCGTCGGAAGAAAGAGCGTCAAGCCACCAAACAGGGCCACGGCTTGCACCGGCGGGTCGATACGTCCCCCGGTCAGGTCGGCGAGCCACGGTGTGACCAACCAGGCGGTGATGGTCAGAGCAAAGATGGCGAGGGTCTTACGTTCGACCGGTTGGAGCGGGCCAAGGTCTGCAAGTTTTTGGTCGAGCTCATCATTGGCATAGGGCAGTGTCTCGATCTCGGGTGGGAAGAGCCGCATGAGAAGCCACCACCCGACGGGAATCATGAGCACGGCGGCTGGTACTCCCAGCGCCATCCATTGCCCAAAGGAGATAGACAATCCGGCAATCTCCTCGAGATAGCTCAGTGCGATTAAGTTGGCCGCGGTGCCGGCTGGCGTGGCGATGCCACCGATCAGCGGTCCGTATGCGCAGGAGATCATCAACGCTCGGCCGTAGTTGCTCTCGAGTGGTTTGAGCCCCGCGTCTTTGAGCACCCCGACGCCCAGCGGCAACATGACCGCGGCCACGGCCATGTCGGTGATCCACATCGACAGCAAGGCGCCAACCACAAGAAAGCCGAGCAATACCCGGTCGGTTCGCGTCCCGGCGAGACGCAGCACGTGGAGCACCATCCGTGTGCCGAGTCCAGAAAAGGTAAACCCGGTGGAGAGAAACAGTACGCCAATAAAAAACACGATGAGCGGGTTGCCGAACCCCGCGTTAACGGCGTTCGCAAAGTCAGTGATCCCGAAGGTCGGAATCAGGATCAGGACCAGCAGAGAGGTAACTGCAAACGGCATCGCCTCACCCACCCAGAGCGTGACCGCGAACAAGAGGATGGCGAGGCATGTTTTCCCGGCGCCTGTAAGCGCGACCAGCTCACCCTCTCGCTCGAGCGGGGCAGGCAGCGGGAGCCAGTGCACCACCAGCAGGAGCGTGATCGCACCGAGAAGCGTCAGAACCGCACGAGTGTCATTGGCAGGCTTGCTGGGTGTGGGCACAAGAGCTCCAATTGCATGAACCGGTGTTTACCGAACGAAGAATTGTTTGTTACGCCAACTCACATTGGGTCGAAGCGACCATCGATGGCGGTCCAGCCGCCGTCAGCCATGAGGAGCGTCCCGGTCACAAAACTCGAGGCGTCTGATGCGAGAAAAATGGTGGGGCCGACCATTTCCTCGGCCGTGGCCCAGCGATTGAAGACGCTCTTCGCCGCATATGCGTCATGCCACGTCGGCTTGTGTTTGATCGGCGATGTCAATGGCGTATCGACCACGCCGGGGCCGACAGCGTTGACCCGGACCCCAAAGGGGCCCAGTTCGGCGGCCGCGGTGCGGACGAGTTGCACGATGCCCGCTTTGGTCGAGGCATATACCGACTGTCCCGGTTCTACGACCTGGGCGCGAATCGAGGAAAAGAGAATGATGCTGCCACGCCGACGCGCTTGCATGATCCGGCCGGTGGCTCGCAATACGTGGAAGTTGCCCTTAAGATTGAGCCCCACCACGCGGTCGAACTCCTCGTCCGTGTAGTCGACCAATGGTTTACGCACGTTGACACCGGGCGTACAGACGACAACGTCGAGCGCGCCATCGTCGTCAACGATGTCAGCGAACGCACGATCAACCGCGGTCGCGTCCGTAATGTCCAAGGTGACCGCATTCGCCGCACCACCCTGCTGTGTAATTGCCTCGGCCGTCCGGGTAGCGGCGTCAGCGTCGACATCGAGACATCGCACGGAGGCGCCGTGACTGGCGCAGCCCTTGGCGACCGCTTCGCCGATACCGGAGCCGGCCCCGACGATGGCGGCAGTTCGGCCCTCGAGTCCGAAGAGGGTGGTATGCATGGAGGTCTCCTATTGCGAGACGGACGCCCGTCCTCGCCAGATGGGACGCCAGTTGGCTTGTGCCCGCGTGCATCCGCTCATGAAGCTGGTCACCGGGATCGAAGGCGGCTGCCGATTGCCATGACGAGGACGGTCGCCGCGGACGCCGCACCCAACCCCAGCAACGCCGGGCTCAGGCCCCCGATACCGGCCCTGTTCCCCGTGAGTTCAAACAGCGCCGACACCGACACCCCGGCTACGATCGACGCGATCGCCTCGGGTGTCCGCACCCGGCCAACATACAGACCGGCCACCACCGGCACGAAGACACTCACCGTCAGTAGCGTGTAGAAGATGGTCAACGCTTGCACGATGGACGTGAGCAGCACGGCCAGCGCCGTACCGCCGACGCCACCCACGACCGCGGCCCCTCGGGCCACTTTGAGAATGGTTGCGTCGTCCGCCTTCGGGTTGATGAATCGGCCATAGAGGTCGCGCGAGAGTGACGTGGCCAGCATGAAGAGGATCGCGTCGGCGGAGCTGAGCTCGGCGGAGAAAATGGCGGCGAGACCAAGCGCGCCCAGCAGCGGCGGGAGTGTGACGATAAGCACCGTGGGCAATGCGAGGTTGAAATTGTCTAGATCGGGGGCGACGGTGCGTGCCACCATCCCCAACATGACCGGGGCGATGGCGAACACGAGTAACGCCACGCCGTTGAGTCCGACCCCCCAACACACCGCGCGGTCGTCCCGTGCGGCGTAGACGCGTTGCAGGATCCCGGGGGAGACGACAAATGAGGGTGCGAGCATGGCGAGGAGAGGCCAGCCCGAGTCCCCGCCGCGCCAAAAGCTCCAGTACCCGTCGATGTCGCGTGTCTCGGCGATCACGTGGGACAGGCCACCGACCGAGGCAAGGATTATTGGACTCACGATCAGGAAGCCGGCGAGCAACACCGTGAGCTGAACCGCGTTCACCATGACGGACGTCAACAACCCGCCCGCGGTGAAATAGACCGTCACGACCACTCCGCCGATGAGCGATCCGACCCACGGGTCGAGACCGCTGACCGCGCTGAGGACCCCGCCCATCGCCATCACTTGCCCCGCCAGCATGGCGAGCGTCACAAACCACAGCAGCGTCGCGATGATGGCCCGGACCTCTCGTCCGTATCGATACTCGAGAAAATCACCCGCCGTGCGCAGGTCATGCTCGGCCGCCAGCCGGCGGATCCGGGGGCCAACCCAGAACGCCAGTACCAGGGACCCGATCCCGGCGGAACCGACCCACCACCAGGCACTTAGCCCATCTCGAAAGCCGACTGATGCGGCTCCCATAGTGGACCCCGCCCCGATGTTAGCGGCCAATAGTGTGGCGAAGAGCAGACCTGGCCCCAGGCGTCGACCGGCGACGAAAAAGTCGCTTGACTCGGTGACACGACGCCCGACCCAGATCCCGACCCCCATCAGCAGCCCGGCGTAGACGAGGATGACGGTGAGATACAGGTTCACGGGCCGAGGTCGCTGGCTGCTGGGTAGCCCGGGATGCTGGCGGCCTGATGTGCGGCCCGCAGGATGGCGTCGGCCATCACCTCGGCCGCCAGCGCGCCGATGGTGCCGACGTTGACCGGTTCGGTGTAGTGGCCCGTGGCCATCGCAAAGATCGTGTCGCCATCATCCGGCGTATGAGACGGCACAATGGCACGGGCAAAGCCGTCGTGGGCCATCTGGGCGACCACGGTCGCCTCGGCCTGGGTCAACACCGCGTTGGTGGCTATCACCCCGATGGTTGTATTCTCCCGTGGGCGTCCGGCACTCTGGGTCCCCTCGCGGAGTAACCGACGGGCGTCGGCGAGTCTAGCGCCATCCTCAGTCCGCACCCCCGCCACGACCTGTCCCGTGGCTGGATCAACGATGTCACCGACCGCATTGACTGCGACAAGGGCGGCGATGACCAGCCCGTCCCTCAGTGTGACGGCCGCCGACCCAAGGCCGCCTTTCATGGCCCGAGCCGAGCCGCGCAGCTTCCCGATCGTGGCGCCCGCCCCGGCTCCAACGTTGCCTTCTGTGACCGGGCCGTTGGATGCCGACTGTGCGGCTCGGTATCCGCAGTCAGCGGTGGGTCGGATGGTCGGGTCGTCACCGACCCCCAGGTCGAACAGAATCGCGGCGGGGACGATCGGAACTCGCGCCACCCGCGTGTCATAGCCAATGTCACGCTCGGACAGATACCGCACCACGCCGCTGGCCGCGTCCAGCCCGAAGGCGCTCCCCCCGGCGAGCACGACCGCGTGCGCGACCTGTACCATCTTGGTTGGATGCAGCAGGTCGGTTTCCCGGGTTCCGGGTGCCCCCCCACGCACATCGACCCCGGCCACGACGCCGCGGGTCGCGAGAATCACGGTACAGCCGGTCGGACGCTCGCGGAGGGTATGATGACCGACCTCGAGACCGTCGACGGCGGTCAACCCCTGGTGCGGTTCGGTAAACTGCGCCAGGGGTGCCATCTGCAGCATGACCGTCGCAGCGAAACATGCCGCGACA
>JAYZGM010000370.1:0-5485 GCA_036336225.1 Acidobacteriota bacterium
GGAACTCTACCCGTAGGCGATGTTACCCACGAAACTGAGGCTGTTGGAGCTAACGCGGTGATGTTAGTGCGGATGCGCGGCGACATGGTGTCCTCGGGCGCATACTAGGAGCGGGACCTGCGCAAGCACCCATCGCGGAACCCCGGTCCGGTTCCCGAGCCGAGGGATTGCCAGCGGAGGCATGCTGAGCGATCATACGCTGTGCCCGACTCCATCAGGCCGTAATGCAGGCGGCACTGAGTATTCCGTGCTCGTTGTGGCTGTCGACAACGGCCAAGCCGCGCACGGCGAGGGGGTCCGGGATGAAGGCCGTCTTGTGGATGATGCCGCGGTCGCGCGGGGGAGGTTCAGATGAGAGGGTATTGCTTGCCGGCGCTGCTCGGCATGGTAGGAATCGTTGCGATGCCGGCCGTGGTCGTAGGCCAGACACATTCGGCTCGGACGCCGTGGGGCGATCCGGACATGCAGGGTACCTGGACAAACACCACCACCACTCCGCTTGAGCGTCCGGACGATCTCGCGGACAAGGCGGTGTTCACGCCAGAGGAATTTGCAGTACGCAACGCACAGGTGGCTGAGGAGGTGAGCCTGGACAACCGTCCACGCAACGAAACCGGCGCCTACAACGAGTTCTGGATGGAGCGGGGCTTCCTCAATTTGAGGACGTCGCTGATCATCGACCCGGCCGATGGGCTGCTCCCACCGGTGACGCGGACGGAGGCACAGCGCCGCGCGGACCACGCGGCGGACCGGGCCGCTCACTCGACCGATTCCTACGAGAACCGCAGCGCTTACGACCGGTGCATCTCTCGCGGGTTGCCTGGGTCAATGATGCCGGGCTTCTACAACCACAACTACCAGATCTTCCAGACGCCTGACCACGTCGTAGTGCTGGTCGAGATGATTCACGACGCGCGCATCATCCCGCTGGACCGGCGGCCCCACCTCGACTCCGACATCAAGCAATGGCTCGGCGATTCGCGTGGATGGTGGGAGGGCGACACGCTGGTCGTCGAGACCAACAACCTGACGTCCAAGGCGGCAGACCGCACCCGCACGACGTTCGGTGCCGGTCGGCAGACGACGGTGGTCGAGCGGTTCACACGGACCTCGGCCGACACGATGAACTATCAGATCACCGTCGCCGACCCGACGGAGTACAGCGCGTCCTGGACCGCGGCGATACCGATGACGGCGCTCGGCGGACGGCTCTACGAGTACGCGTGCCACGAGGGCAACTACGCCATCGGCAACATCCTGTCTGGAGCGCGAGCGGACGAAAAGGCGACACAGTAGGGGCAAGGTCGGAAGCGGTTCGTAAACAGGCCATCCTGGCGTTGTTGAGCGAGAAGACGCTCACCAAGGCCGCGGCCAAGTGCGGCGTTAACGAGAAGACCCTACGACGCTGGCTGGGTGCGACGACGCCTTCAAAGCTGAGGATGCAGCGGCACGAGACGCCGCTTTTGAGGCCGGCATGAGTCGGGTGCAACCCTAGCGGCCAAAGCCGTCGACCCGCTCGACAAACTCCTTGATGAGAAGAAGCACCCGCACGGCCGCTTGGGTGCTGTCCGGACAGTCGCTGAACTGGGCATTCACTCCGATGATGACCGCTCCGTGCCGGTGCAGCGGGCGCACGACGCGGCGGCGCTCGCTGCGGGCAACATCCGGCATCGTTTCGTCCGCTACACCGACCGCATATGCGGATCACCGACAAGGTGATCGCCGAGACGCGGGTTTTCATCGAAGAGGTCGAGACCCGCTGAGGCAATGGCTTTTGGAGCGACAGTTTTCTCCGCCCGAGGGGCATTGAGGGTCTCGCTTTTCTCATTCTCCGCGCGTGCACACGCCGGTCATAATCAACATTTGTGATCTCCGGCCAGACGCGATGCTGGGAGTTCACACTCGAGGAGGTCACAAGTATGGGCGCGATCAGAAGAGGCGCGCAGATGGCGGCGCTCGTCGTTGTCGCCTGGTTGGTGGGGAATCCGGTCTCGGCCCAGCATGGCGCCACCGGGGGCGAATGGCGGTCCTACGCCGGTGATTTCGGTAGCACGAAATACTCGCCGCTGGATCAGGTTACGGCCGAGAACGTCGACGACCTCGAAATGCTATGGCAGTGGCGGTCTGTTGACACGCATCTGGCGCGGTCGACGGACGACAGCACCTCGCTCATCGCAGCCGAAACCGTCTTCGACATCCTCCAGGACGAAGAACCGGAGCGATGGACGGCGTGGGATGGCGTCACACGAACGCAGTCCCGACCGTCGATTCGGTCGCTGGTGGCGACGCCCTTAATGGTGGATGGGGTGCTGTTCGTGAGCACCCCGCTGTATCAGGCCGCGGCGATCGACGCCCGGACCGGTCGGACGCTGTGGGTTCACGATCCACGGGCGTATGAGTCCGGTACCCCGGCGATCGCGGGTTGGCGGCATCGCGGTGTGGCATATTGGGAGCACGACGGCGAGGCCCGTATCGTGTGGGCGACTGGCGACGGATTTCTCGTGGCGGTCGACGCCGCGACGGGGCGACCCATCGCCGAGTTCGGGGAGAACGGCCGTGTGGATCTCTGGGACGGGGTACCGCGAGCCACGCGTGGTCAACGCGACATCCTGAATCTCCTGGCGCTGTCCTCACAGTCGCCGCCCATGATCATTCGCGACACGATCATCGTGGGATCGACCATCAACGACCGCACGATCACAAAGGAGGCCACCCCGGGATGGGCTCGTGCCTTCGATGCGCAAACCGGTCGGCACAAGTGGGACTTTCACACCGTGCCTCAGAGCACCGACGAGTTCGGGTCCGACACGTGGCTCGATGACGCCTGGCGATATAGCGGAAATACCAACATCTGGTCGATGATGAGCGCGGACGAGGAGTTGGGCTGGGTGTATCTCCCGATCGGGACCCCCACGAACGACTACTATGGGGGCCATCGGCTGGGGGACAACCTGTTCGCGGAAAGTCTGGTCGCCGTCGATGTCGAGACGGGGCAGCGCCAGTGGCACTTTCAGATGATTCACCACGGGCTCTGGGACTATGACCTGCCGGCCGCACCTAATCTGCTCGACATCGTCGTGGATGGACGCTCGGTCAAGGCGGTGGCCCAGGTGAGCAAACAGGGCTTCGTCTACGTGTTCGATCGCGTGACCGGCGAGCCGATTTGGCCCATCCCGGAACAGACGGTCGCAACCGACACCGACCTCGAAGGAGAGGTCATGTCACCGACGCAACCGCTTCCCAGCCGACCGGATCCATTCGAGTATCAAGGCACCTCGATCGACGACTTGGTCGACTTCACCCCCGAGATTCGACAAATGGCGATCGATGCGGTCGAGGGGTTTCGGCTGGGGCCGCTCTACACACCCCAGACACAGCGTGGCACGATCATGCGTCCCGCCGTGGCCGGTGGAGCCAACTGGTCCGGGGCCGCCGTCGACCCGGAGACGGGGTATCTGTATGTCCCGTCGGTGAACGCCCACTCCGTGATCCGTCTCACCGCACCTGAACCGGATGAGATGTCCACCCTCCGATATATCCGGCGCTCGACCACAGCCGGTCCAGTGATGCCACGCGGATTGCCGCTGTGGAAGCCGCCGTATACGCGTCTGACGGCGATCGACCTGAACACGGGAGAGCACGCGTGGATGATCCCGACCGGACACGGTGACCGGATCCGAAACCACCCGATGCTTCGCGATCTCGATCTCCCGCCGGTCGGGGGTGATGCTGGCCGTAGCGGCCCACTGCTGACCAAGACGCTTCTCCTCCATGCGTTGGCCGCGGGGGGCACGGACGGCGGGCCACGACTCGTCGCCTACGACAAAGGCACGGGGGACGAGCTCGCCTCCCTCGATCTTCCCGCTGGCGCCCTCGGTAGCCCGATGACGTATCTGCTCGATGGTCGGCAACACATCGCGCTCACGGTTGGGGGCGAGGTTCCGGGGATCGTGGTTTTCAGGGTGCCGGAGTAACTGCCCCACGTGCACGAGGCCCTAAAGGAGGGTGCGATGGAAAAGGTCATTTCAAGTCTGGTGCAGTCGTTCGAGAAGGGCAAGATGACACGCCGGGAGCTGGTCCAGACGCTAGCGGTATTGACGCTGTCGGGCGGGACCGCAGCGGCGCAAGGTCTTCGGGTTCGTAACGTCGACCACGCCTCGGTGCTGGTCAGCGACATGGCCCGGTCCGTCGAGTTCTACCAGAGGGTCTTTGGCTTCTCCATCGTGAGCGAAGACGAGGAGAACGAGATCGTCCGTCTGGGCTTCGACGGGCAGATCCTGCTGTCGCTACGACACGAAGCCACGCCGGGTGTCATCGATCACTTCGCGTTCGGGGTGGAGGGGTTCGACGCGGAGAGCGCCACCCGAATGTTGGAGGCTCGCGGGGTGACGCCTGAGCCGGTCAATATCGACTACGGCTTTCACTTCAAGGATCCGGATGGCGCCATCGTGCAGCTCAGCCGAGCCCGACCGTAAGACCCAATAACGGCTCGGAGATGATGTAGTTTTACATACCTCGTCTGAGCCGTTATGACGACTCGTGGCTCGTCTGATGCGTACGGCCGGGTCCTACCGCTGGCTAGCAAGGGAGCTCAACGCACGCCATTGCTGTCGCTGACGACAG
Source organism: Acidobacteriota bacterium (assembly GCA_036336225.1). Taxonomy (GTDB): domain Bacteria; phylum Acidobacteriota; class Vicinamibacteria; order Vicinamibacterales; family UBA8438; genus JAJEEA01. The sequence continues at coordinate 4,624 of JAYZGM010000370.1, forward strand.
AACTAGACGACCGGTGCGCGGCGTCCCGCTCACGGACGTAACTCGTCACCGATTCTTCTCGTTTACGCGACCCAACCAAGGTCCTTCATGGCCAATCCCGCATGCCAAATCTTTGTCAGGTGTCGGATCTTGTTGTTTCGGTCGAATTCCATCACGTAGACATAATCCGTCGACGTACTCTTTCCCGTTGGTGGGCAAGGGCCACCCTCTCCGGTATGCGTAGCAGAGAACACGGCATAAGCGCAGACTCCCCTCCGCTCCTCATCAATGGCGAACGACTTGAGCTCATATCCTGCGTCGGGCATGAAAGAGTACAAGGCCTTCATCCATTCGGTGTACTGTTCAAGGCTCTTCAGATCGGCGAGCGGTTCGGCTTGCGCGGAGAAAGTCGCGTCGGCTGTGCAGTATTCTCTGCATCCCTCCCAGCCTTTGCCTTGCTCACAAGCCTCAAAGAATGTACGGGCGATCTCTGTCATCGAGGACATCGTTCGGTCTCCTTCGCAGATGATGCTCTAGAGCAGAATCCTACCGCTGGCTGGCAGGGGGTTCAATACCCCCTCCCGAGTACGGTGTAGCCCTGGTCGCGCAACGTTTGAGCCAGCCCTGCCTCTTTCACCAGGTATTCCAGTTCAGACAGTTTGGAGTGATCGTGACAAGGCGCTGTGACCGGCCCCAATCGGCCCAGGCAGAGGAAAGCCGACCCCGTCTTACCGAGGTCGGCCTTGATACGGTGCGACTTCGATCGGCCTGCTAAGCCGAGGGTCGATCGAGCCCTACCAAGCGTGCCAACTCCTTCCAAGAACGCGCTTTAACGGTCAGAGCGCCGTTTTTGAGGGAAAATACCGTGAGTATTTGACCGATG
>JAYZGM010000371.1:0-8725 GCA_036336225.1 Acidobacteriota bacterium
GGTCATGACCAGTCCGTCCGGGCTCACAAACGATCCAGAGGCCTCGCCCACATTCACACTGGACAGACGCAGGTTGTCGCGCCACTCTTGGGTTGGGGTAAAGCCATACCGGTCACGTAGGTGGTCGAGCGGTAAATTGTCGAAGGTCTACATCCCTTCGTCGGCATCGATGGGCGATGCTAGCGTGAGACCACAGACGAGAACGAGTGCGAGACAGTGGGGGCGGAGATAGGTCATCGATGTTCGCTCTGCGTGAGACAGTTGAGGATCGGTTCTAAGATGGAGAGTTTAGTGTCCTACCAGTCGGTGGCAAAATCCCTTGAAGAGCGTCGATGAGGCTGGCTGACGAGTCGTGCCGACGGAGAACCTGATGGTGCATCAATCCCAGACCGCGTGGTATCGGCAGGTCGACGGCCAGCAGTGGCGAGCATTCTTTGCCACGTTTCTGGGTTGGCTTCTTGATGGGTTCGACTTCACCATCATGACGTTTATCCTCATCGACATCCAGAATAGCTTCACGGTGGATGCTGCGTTGGCGGGTGCGCTGGGCACGGTGACGTTGTTCTTCCGTCTGGTGGGTGGTCTGGGTGCGGGCATGATGGCCGACCGCTGGGGACGGAAGCTCCCACTGATGTTGTCGATTCTCTGGTTCTCGTTGTTCGCGTTCCTGAGCGGATTCTCGACGTCCTACGCCATGCTGTTTACGTTCCGAGCCCTGTTCGGGATCGGGATGGGGGGTGAGTGGGCCGCGGGGATGCCATTGGCGCTCGAACACTGGCCGACACGATTGCGAGGTTTGGCGTCCGGGTTATTACAGGGTGGCTGGTATTGGGGCTACATCCTCTCTGCCCTGACCTTCGCGTTCATCTACCCGATGTTCAGCACGGTGCCGGACCCGTTCAGCGCCTCCACTGAATCGACCCTGGGGTGGCGTGTGATGTTCTGGACCGGGGTTATTCCGGCCTTGCTGGTGTTGTGGATCCGGACCGGAGTGCGCGAGAGTCCGGTGTGGCTGGAGCGCCAGCGACACTTACGGGAACGCGGACACAACGAGCTGGTAGACCGCGTATCGGTCTTGCGATTGCTTCAACCGGATCTGTTGTGGGTGACGGCGCAGAGCTCGTTGCTGATCTCGGCATTCATGTTCTCGTATTACTCCATCTCGTTCTGGTATCCGACGTTCTTGCGTGACCTCGGGTTTGACCCGCTGAGCTATGTGGTCGCGTTCAACGCCGGGGCAATTATCGGAATCGCGCTCTGGGGGCGCGCCTCCGAAGGGCCGTTGGGTCGTCGTGGAGCGGTGACGTTGGCGGCATTGAGCGGCGTCACGTTGGTGCCTCTTTTTCTGCTGACATCTAGCGCGTGGCTCCTGTTCGTCGGGGCAGGGCTCATGGGGGCGACCGGTGGCGGAATCTGGGGAATGGCCCCAGCGTATCTCACAGAGCGTTTTCCCACCGCGGTACGCGGGGTAGGTCCAGGGCTCTCCTATCACGTCGGGGCGGCCGTGGGGTCCGCCACCCCATTTGTGTTGGGCCGTCTGCAAGACGGTGGGATGACGACCGGGGGAGCCATGGGGGCGTGTATCGCGATATCCGGTGTGTTGGTGGCCGTCATAATCTGGTTGGGGCCTGAGACGCGGGGGCGTCGATTCGCGGCGACCGACTGAGCACCGAGGGAGAACTGAGCCAAGGCCCAGGGGGACGTATGCGAGGTGAGCGAGGATGGTTGGTCGGTGCGATGTTGGTGATGTCGATGGTTGGCGGCGCCGTATCGAATGCGTGGCTGACGACGGGGCTTGGAGCGCAGGTCGGAGATGTGGTGACGGCCGCACAGGTAAACATCGTCGATGCCGAAGGACAACTTCGCGCCGTGCTCGCGGGCGCCGATGAGCGGGGTCAGACGTCGCTGGCGTTTTATGCGCCGGACGGGTCGCTCCGCGGCCTCATCGGTGTCGAGCAAGACGGCAACCCGCTCGTGCGTCTCAATGATGCCAGTGGGGCCACGCGTTTTCAGACAACGGTTCGCGACACGACCGGTCTGGTGACCGTAGGCGATGCCACGGGTCGGCACGTGGTTGTCGGGGGGTTCGGAGACCGCCCGCTCGTCGGGTTATCGGACGGCACCCGCACACCGCTGCAACTCACTCTGGGGGGGCAGAGTCAGCCCCAGGTGAGTCTGTTGAATAGCACAGGGCAGCGCAGTCTTGGTCTCGTCGTCGGCGCCGACGATGCGTCGTTTCTATCGATATATGATGCCGCCGGCTCACAACGCCTGGCGTTGGGAACGGTGCAGGGGGCGACGGTGGTCAATCTCGGGGACGGCACCCGCCCGCGTCTGGTCTTGGGGGTGGCGGACAACGGTCGCGCGAGTCTCGCCTTCTATGATGCGGATGGGGCTGTCGAGCGTGAGGTCTCGGCGGTCGGGCGCTAGAGTAGGGCGCCGTCTCGTCGTTGATGTGCGCCGTTCCGGAATCGGGTCCGCCTCGGGCCCGGCTTGTCGGAGGCCGCCTCGGAAGAGGCTAGCGTTCGCGGACAGGTACACTCGAATACGAAGGAGAAATGATGGCCGGGACGATGGTGGAGTTTCCGAGCAACGGAGTGACCGGAAGCGGGTATCTCGCGGTGCCGGCATCGGGCGCGGGGCCAGGTGTCATCGTGTTACAGGAGTGGTGGGGTCTGGTGGACCACATCAAGGATGTGGTCGATCGGTTTGCCGCCGACGGGTTTGTGGCGTTCGCCCCAGACATGTATCACGGTGAGAGGACGACCAGTCCCGACGACGCTGGGAAACTGATGATGGCTCTCGACATCGGACGGGTCGAACGCGACCTTCAGGGCGCGGTCCAGTTTCTGCTCGGTCGACCGGAAGTCACGACGTCCCACGTGGGTACGGTCGGGTTTTGCATGGGCGGGCAGCTGTCACTCTACGCAGCCTGTGAGAACCCGGCGGTCGGCGCGTGCGTCGTATTCTATGGGATTCATCCCAACGTCAAACCGAACCTGTCGACGTTGCAAGCCCCGGTGATGGGGTTTTTTGCCGAGAAGGACGAGTTCGTGCCCCCGGCGGCGGCTCGACAGCTAGAGAGCGATCTACAGGCGGCCGGGAAAACAGCGGATATTGTCGTGTTTGATGGCGTTGATCACGCCTTTTTCAATGACACGCGCCGTGAGGCCTACGACGCGGCGTGCGCGACAGAGTGCTGGTCGCGGATGTTGACGTTTTACCGAACCCATGTCCAGTAGCGGTCGCGTCGTAACCTGGTTCTCGAATCTTCGATCGTGGCAGCTCTTCTTGTTCGCGGGCGCGCTTTTTGTGGTCGATCTTCTCGTACCGGATCCGATACCGCTGATCGATGAGGTGATGCTGGGTGTGACCACGTTGCTGATGGCCCGGTGGAAGCGTCGTCGCAACCCACTGGAGCCGGACGACCTCAAGAGGTGAGACGGGTCGACGCCGGCGTCAAACAAAACCCGACAACCTGTTCCAGCTCCGCGAGCGCGGTGACCGGGTCGCTCACCTTGATGGTTCGCATCCCCGCCGCACGGGCCGGTTTCAAGTTGGTCCCAATATCGTCCAGAAACACCGCGGTGCTCGGGGTGATGCCGAGCTCGTTGCAGATGTGGCGATAGATACGAGGCTCTGGCTTCCGCATCCCGATCCGAAACGACTCCACAAAACAAGTGAAGAGCGGTCGGAGTTGGTCGATCCGCCACGCGCGACCCGGCATATCCCACGCGTTGGTGAGCGCGGCGACCAGATGACCGTTCTCACGCAGCAGCTGAACCGCGGTCAGCATCGCAGGCCGGATCGTGGTCGCGTACTCGATCCGGTCGAGGAGTTGCGTGCTGTCGACCACGTAGCCGGCCTGAGCTGCCTGGTCGGTGAACTCGCCGGCGAATTCGTGAGCCGAGAGCTCCCCACGCTCCAGTTGGGCCCATGGCCCATCCGGGCCTCCCGCCGCCACCAACTGCGCGATACCGCCTCTCGGGAGTCCCGCCGCCGTTTCATACGTAGCAATTGCCCGGAGCGGGGATTCGAGTACAACGCCCCCGAGATCCAAGATGATGGCGCTTGCAGAACGGCTTCGGATGGGTGGCGGGACCTTGGCCACGGGCACTAGGGGTGAGTGAGACGATGGCGCGCTGTCGTTAAGATGATCTTGCCCACGACCTTGCGACGTTCGACAAGACGCAATGCCTCGGCGGCTCGTTCGAGTGGTAGCGTCTGGGCAATAAGCGGGCGAAGTCGACCCTCCTGGTGCCAGGCAAACAGTTGGTTGAAGTTGGCCCGGTTGGTGGCGGGGTCTCGACGGATGAACGCCCCCCAGAACACCCCGACGACTGAGCATCCCTTGAGGAGCACGAGGTTGGCGCGTGCGCTCGGGATGGTGCCACTAGTAAAGCCAACCACCAGCAGACGGCCCTCCCAGTTGATGCAGCGGAGCGATTGCTCGAACACGTCGCCACCCACTGGATCGCAAATGACATCGGCCCCCTGGCCGTCGGTGACCGCTTTTACTCGGTCCTTCCATGCCGGGTCCGACGCGTAGTTGACCAGGTGTTCGATCCCATAGTGACGACGAAGGGCCATCAGCTTCTCGTCGTTGCCGCTGGTGGCGATAACCCGTGCGCCCAGACACTGCCCGATATCCACCGCCGCCGTGCCAATACCCCCGGCCGCTCCGTGGACAAGCAGCGTCTCGCCGGCACGCAGTCCCCCGCGTTGCACGAGGGCGTGATAGCACGTGCCATAGGTCATTGCGAGTCCGGCCGCCACGATGGGGTCCATGGACCTGGGCATGGTGAGACACCGGTCGATGGGGACGATCACCTCCTCGGCAAAACCGTTCCAGCGCGTCATCCCGATCACACGGTCGCCCGGCGCGACCCCAGTGACTGCCGCTCCAATCTCGAGCACCTCTCCTGCGACCTCGGCTCCGGGGGCAAACGGCAGGTCCGGCTTGAACTGATACAAACCGCGGATTATAAGGAGGTCTGGAAAGTTGACACCGGCCGCATGTACCCCGATCCGAACATCGTCGTCACCCAACGGCGCACGGGGGATGTCAGTGAGGGTGAGATCTTCCGGCGGGCCGAGTGCGGTGCAGAGCATCGCTTTCATCACGTAAGATCCTCTCATGCCTGGCGATACGTTTGGCCACAGCTTTCGGATCACGACGGCCGGCGAGTCGCATGGTCCGGGTTATGTCGTCATCGTCGATGGATGTCCACCCGGGATCCCGCTGACGGAAGCTGATCTTGCGGTTGACCTTGCCCGGCGACGACCGGGGCAGAGTCACATCGTGACCCCCCGGGATGAGCCGGATGCGCCGGAGATTCTCTCTGGGGTGTTCGAAGGCGTGACCACCGGTACCAGCGTTGCGATGCTTATCCGTAATCGCGACCAGCGCGGGCGTGACTACACCGACATCAAGGACAAGTATCGACCCGGGCACGCCGACTTTACCTACGATCAGAAGTATGGCGCCCGCGATTACCGGGGCGGCGGCCGCGCGAGTGCTCGTGAGACAGCCGTCCGGGTGGCGGCCGGTGTCGTGGCGAAGAAGGTCATCGACCGAGCGTTTGGCGGGCGGGTCGTCGGGTATGTTCGCCAGGTGGGCGACATTGTGGCGGATGTGGCTGACCCGTCTCGTGTGACCCCAGAACAGGTTGAGCAGCAGCCGGATGGTTCGGCCAATATCGTGCGGTGCCCCGATCCCATACGGGCACCGCAGATGGTCGCTCTCATCGAACGCGTGCGTGAAGAGCGGGACTCGATTGGTGGGGTGGCCGAGGTCGTGGCTACCGGAGTGCCGGCTGGACTCGGCGAACCGGTGTTCGACAAGCTCAAAGCTGATCTGGGCAAGGCGCTGTTTAGTCTTCCTGCCGTGCTGGGAGTAGAGTATGGCGTTGGCTTCGGGTGTGCCGCGCTTCGCGGGAGCCAGAACAACGATCCGTTTCGTGTCACGGCGAACGAGACCTCGTCTCGGCGCGTGATGACCGGGTCGAACCGACACGGGGGCATGCTCGGTGGGATCTCGAGCGGTATGCCAATCGTGCTCCGGGCGGCGGTCAAACCGACCAGCAGCTTGCCACGAGAGCAGATCACGGTGACGAGCGCGGGGGAGCCGACAACGATCCGGACCAAGGGGCGGCACGATCCGTGTCTCTTGCCCCGGTTTATTCCGATGGCCGAGGCGATGGTTGCGATCGTGCTGGCCGATCACTGGCTACGGTGGCAAACAACGCGGCCCAAGCCTACGTTTGTGTTGGGGGGAGGTTCGTGATGGCTCGAAGCGGTGGTGTTGTCCGGTTGGTGATCAGCGTTGTTGCCCTGGTCGTGATGTTCTGTCTTGGCTGGGTGGTGGCGAAGACGGGTACCGGGGAAGCGGTACCGACCTCAGATCTGAGCGCGCTTGAACGGGACTTTACCGAGCGGATGCAGGACGTGACTATGGTCGGGCATTTCACGATCGAGGGTCGCGAGACTCGAGGGGGGAGTCCGGAGCGATACGAGATCGCCAGTGTGACAAAGGTCGGCCAAGACCAATGGCGGTTCGAAGTGCGGATGGTATACGCCAGCGTCGATGTTACGCTGCCCGTGGTTGTGCCGATGGTCTGGGCGGGAGACACACCGATGGTGTCGATCACCGACTTCAGCATCCCTGGGCTGGAGGGGACGTTCACGTCTCGCGTGTTCTTCTACACCGACCGTTATGCGGGGTCCTGGCAGCACGGCCAGTACGGGGGGCTGATGTATGGCCACATCGAGGGGATGGACTAGTGTCGGGAGAACTCCCTTTACAAGGGAGTAGGAGTCATCGCCGCGTGCGGTCTAAGAACCGCTGCATGAATCGCTGAGGTTCGTCGGTCCGGTAGGCGTCGCTGAACGCGCGAATACCGCATTCCACGGCGTCTGACAGTGGTAACTGCTCCCAGTCTCTCATGAGCCCTTTTTGTAGTCGGATAGCCTCGGGTCCGGCGCTGACGATGGCGGTCACCCAGGCCTGGGTCGCGGTGTCGAGTTGAGCCCGGGGCACTACTCGGTCAATGAGTCCCCAGCGTTCCGCTTCGTCCGCCTGGATCGTCTCTCCGGTGTAGAGGAGGCGTGCGGCGCGTCCGGTGCCGATCAGCCGTGGGAGTAACGCCGCCTCGATGACTGACGGAATTCCCACCCTGACCTCCGGCATCCCAAAGGTCGCGTCGCGGCTCGCCACTCTGAGGTCACACGAAGCCGCCACTTCGAGACCCGCGCCCAGACAGTAGCCACGAATCTTGGCGATGATCGGTATGGGGAGCTCGCGGATCGCGGCACAGGCGTCATGGAGTGATCTGATGAACGACTCGGCGGTCTCCTGGTCGAGCTGGGCCATGACGTGGATGTCGGCGCCACCGATGAACGCGCGGTCTCCCGCCCCGTCGAGCACGACGCATCGGAGGGTCCGATCCGCGGCCAACCCCGTGAAGACGGTGCGCAGCTCGCTGATGAGCGTGTCGTTGAGCACGTTAAGCCGAGCCACATGATCGATCGTGACTCGTGCCAGCCGACCGCTGCCATCGACCGGTTCGACCGTTACCTGCACAGACGAGGATGATGAGGACACGATAGAGCTCCGTTGGGTTGGGTGATGGCCGTCCGGCCGCGTTGGCCACCAAGGGTTTTATACTGACGCCATGCTGAAGCTTATCCGTACGGTTGGCGTGGTAGCAGGGTTCGTGGCGATGATGACGCTTCCGGTTCGGGCACAGACCGGCGCGCCCGGAGGAGAATGGCCAACGTATGGCGGTGATCTCGGGCACACGCGTTACGCGCCACTCGATCAGATCACGGCGGAGAACTTTGAGGAGCTGGAGGTCGCGTGGCGTTTCAAGACCGATAACCTCGGTCCTGTGCCGGAGTTCAGATTTCAGTCGACCCCGCTGGTGGTGGACGGCGTGCTGTACTCCACTGCTGGGTCTCGCCGCACTGTGGTGGCCCTCGACGCCGCTACCGGCGAGCTGCGGTGGGTCTATCGTCTGAACGAGGGCCCTCGTGGCGCGGCGGCTCCGCGTCAACTCTCTGGACGCGGGTTGGCCTACTGGGCCGGTGACGAGACCGAACGCGCGCGGGTCGTGTTCGTGACGCCCGGGTATCGATTGGTCGCGCTCGAGGCCGAGAGCGGTCGCCCGGTCCAGGGGTTTGGGTTCGATGGCGTCGTTGATCTCAAGCAGGAGAATGACCAGCAGATCGATCCGACAACCGGTGAGGTCGGACTGCACGCGACACCGATCGTCGCTGACGACGTCGTCATTGTTGGCGCCGCGCATCGGACCGGTGGGAATCCCCGGAGCCGCGCCAACGTCAAGGGGTAGGTTCGTGGATATGACGTTCGTACCGGCGAACGGCTGTGGATTTTTCACACGATTCCCAGGCCCGGCCAAGTGGGTCGAGAGACGTGGTTGAGCGATTCGGCCGTCTACACCGGCAACACCGGTGTGTGGGGGCAAATTTCTGTCGATGTGGAGCTCGGTCTTGTCTATCTCCCCGTCGAGGCAGCGACCGGTGACTACTTTGGGGCCAACCGTCCGGGTGACAATCTCTTCGCCGAGAGCCTCGTCGCGGTCGACCTGCATACTGGTGAGCGACGATGGCACTTCCAACTGGTGCACCACGGCATCTGGGATCATGACATTCCGTGCGCGCCGATCCTCCTCGACTTGCACATCAACGGTGAGACGGTGAAGGC
>JAYZGM010000372.1:0-5149 GCA_036336225.1 Acidobacteriota bacterium
CAGCCATTTCCAACCCGCCCCCCGGCCTACGATCGGCAAGGCTCAACGGTCGACGACCTGATCGACTTTACCCCCGAGCTGAGGGCGGAAGCCGAGGCACTGGTGCAACGTTACCGGCTCGGACCGATTTTCACACCGCCGATCCTCAGCCAGACGGATGGCCCAATCGCGACGCTCGGTCTCGGTGCTGGGAGTGGCGGAACTAACTGGCCTGGCGGCGGTGTAGACCCCGAGACAGGTGTCGTGTTTGTTCCCTCGCAGGCGAACTTCTACTCATGGGAGCTCATTCCCCCGCCTGACTCGACCACCACCGACATGCGATATGTCAAGGGCACGGCCCATCGGGGTGTCGGTCACGGCGGGCTGCGGGATCTCAACGTGCGTGGGCTTCCGCTCGCTCGGCCGCCGTATGGGCAGTTGTCGGCGATCGATTTGCGTGTCGGCGAGATTGTCTGGCAGGTGCCAAAAGGTGCGACCCCGGATCGGATCGCCAATCACCCCATGCTCCGAGATCTCGAGATTCCCCCCACCGGGGAGCTCTGCTCCGGGCTCGTCGGCTTGCTCGTCACCCGCACCTTGGTCATCAGTGGGGAATGCGACGTCCATCTCTCTGATGAGGGCACGCGCGGCGCGATGCTGCGCGCCTATGACAAAGCGACCGGAGCCGAGGTCGGAGCGGTGCCGATGCCCGCACCCCAGTCAGGCTCGCCCATCACCTACATGGTCGACGGGCACCAATACATCGTGGTTGCAGTGAGCGGCCGCACTTATTCCGGTGAGTACCTGGCGTATCGCTTACCGGAATAACCCGGGCGGCGCTCGCGAGACGACCACACTGTGACGTTTCGCTGAGACAGTCCACTCGCGATTGGTGTACAAATGGCTACCCTCGCGCGACAATCTGACGCGGCGACGGGTCGACTTTCTCTGGAGGGAACGAAGATGCGTTGGAGTCTCTTGACGGCGTGTGCGCTATTGGCGCTGAGCACGACCACTGTGCGGGGACAAGCCCCCGACACGGTCCAGCCCGCCAACCAGGATCTTGAGTCGGGCGCGCAGACCGACGACCTCGGGATCACCATTTCCATCCCGGTGACACATCCGGGGCGGCGCTACCCGGCGTCGCACGAGTTTCCATCAGGGCCCGAAATCGGTGAGCGGCTCCCGGAATTCTCATTGCCTAATCAAGATGGCGAAGCGGTCGAGTATCACGCGGACCGGGGCAACGCCAAATCGATCGTTGTGTTCTACCGCTCGGCCGTATGGTGACCGTATTGCCGCACGCAGCTGGTCGAGCTGCAAGACAACTTGGCGCTCTTCGAAGCAGAGAACATCCGCGTGTATGGCGTGAGCTACGACACCTCTGAGCAACTTCGGGCATTTGCCGACGAATACAACGTCACCTACGATCTTTTGGCCGACGTCGGCTCCGCCGTGATTCGAAAATTCGGCATTCTCAACACGTTGATCACACCGGAGGATTCCGAGCAAGCCGCGGGGCAGAGTTTCTATGGCGTGCCGTTCCCGGGCGTTTACGTCACGGACGAACAGGGGGTGGTCACCGACAAGTTCTTCCACCGGCACTACGCCACACGCGAATCGGCAGGGTCCATCCGCGACTCGGCGCTCGGAGAGATTCTCGCGCGGCACGAAGCCCCCGTGGTGGAGTTGGGGACCGATCAGGTGCAGATTTCGGCATTCCTGTCAGATTCGACGTTGAAGCTCGAGACTCAGTCGATGGTGCGCGTGCGTTTCGAGCTGGAGCCCGGGCTGCACATGTATGGCCGCCCGTTGCCCGACGGCTTCATCGCGTCCGAGGCGACGATTCCAGACACTCCGGGTCTTCGAGTGGGGGCAGCAGAGTACCCGCCAACGCGCCCCCGGACATTTCCCGAGCTGGGTGTCACGCTCAATGTCTACGAGGGCATTGTGGACGTGGCCATCCCGGTTACCCCGACCGCGGAGCTACTCAACTGGACAAACCCGGACCAGCCGGACACACTCGAGGTGCCGGTGTCCATCCTGTTCCAGGCTTGTAGCGAAACGATCTGTTTTACCCCGAGAACGGAGCGGCTCTCACTCTTGGCACCGGTTGATGCGCTACTGAGGCCTGGCACGCAGCGAGCACGCTGACCACGGGCGCCTCGTGATGCCCGGCCGGGGTAAAGCCAGCAGAGCGGGCCACGACGATCTGTGACATCCTCCCAACCGCCCGAACCTGGAAACGGCGCGGCTCCCGAACAATTCTCGGGTGGATGGACAGAACGTCGTGACTGGCAACTTGTGGGGGATTACACCGCCTCAGGGTGCCCGCACGAACTTCTGAACCCTTCGCCCGTCGAGGGTCTCAGCCACAAAGAGATTGCCCCGCGAGTCCAGCGCAAGGTTGTGGGGTGACTCGAACTGGCCGGCCCATCGGCCGCGCCGTCCAAAGGTTCGGACCACTTCCAGAGACGTCCGCTCGAGAATGTGGACGGCGTGGGCGCCCCCATCCGCGACGAGGAGCTGCGACTGGTCGGTATCGAGTGAAAACTCGATATCCCAAGGAGTCCCCCCCACCGAGCCATCGACCAGGGTGGCGTCAAGTACGCGTTCACTCACGAACGTCCCGTCCGGATTGAAGACCTGAATACGCCGGTTCCCACGGTCACACACGTAGACCAGCCCATCAGACGAGCCGTTTACACAGTGTGGCGTGCTGAACGGCCGGGGTCGGTCGTCCCCCCTCCCAGCAATGTCCCCATCGGTCGGCATCTCGCCATACCCACCCCAATGGCGTCGATAGTCGCCGGTCGTGGCATCGAACACGATGACGCGTCGGTTGGTATAACCGTCGCTGATGTAGACCTCATTCGCGTCCTCGTCCACCCAGACGTCAGTCGGCTGACCCAGGAACCTCGTGCTGTCGTTCCCGTCGGTGCCCTCGCCGAAGTCACCGATCTGCAGGAGAAACGTCCCGGACGGCGTGAACTTGAGCACGAGAGCGTTGTCTGTGGTCGTGCGCGCGGTCGGGTCATAGGGCAGACCGCCCCCGAACCCCACCCAGACATTGTCGTCGTGGTCGACGTAGATGCCATGGGTTTGAGTGCCCCAGTCGTAGCCGTCACCCGGCCCACCCCAACTGTGTGCCACCGCACCATCCGGACTAAACGCGACCACGGGCGGGGTACCCTCGGCGCCACGTTGGCTATTGGGTCGGTGAATGATCCAGACATTGTCACGCGAGTCGGTGGCCACCCCAACCACATTCCCAAACAGCCAGCCGGTCGGCAGCGCTTGCGGCCAGAACGGGTCCACGGCGTATCCGGCCTCATCGGCTGCCGTCAACTGCTCGCCGACTACCGGGAAAGGGGTCAACCCGACCTGAACACTCAGCACGCCGACCACAACAAGGAGCCAACGCACATTGCGCCGCATCCGTCTTCCGTTACCGATCCGCTGCGTGTTGATGCTCGCCATTGGGTGCCTCGATCTTCGAAAACAGCCGTGCACACTCGGCCTGATAGGACTCCAGCGTTTGATTTGCCTCCCGTAACCTCAGCGCGTGCGACGCCGTGCTCTCCAGCTCCGGCCTGAACGTATCCCGGAGCTGTTCAACATAGTCCCGGAGCTGCTCCTGGAACCGCATCTCGAGGGTCTGGGCCAACTCGACGCGGAGAACCTCCACCTTGCTGGACAACTCGCGTTTCAACCGGGCTCGTCGTTGAGGCAGAATAAACAGCCCTGCCGCCGCCAACAGCGTTGCTCCCACGGTCCCCGTAACATCGATGCCCAGCGATGTGAACGCAGCGGTGAGCACCGCTCCCACCCCAATCACCAGCGCCTGCACCCCAAAGGTCTTGGCGATCGCGGCGTTGACCGCGGCGACGATCTCCTCCGCTTCTCGCCGCGCATCGAACAAGGCGAGCCGACGACGGACAGGCTGAGCCAGCTTGGTAAAGATCTCTTCGCGATTGTAGACATACTGGGGACTGATAAACCGCGGGCGTCCGGCCGCCTCCCGCAACGCCTCGCGACGCTGCTGCAGCATCGTGTCAGCTTTCTCCCACATGGTCAGATTCTGACGCACGAGCCAGTCGATGAGCGCCTGCACCTCCTCTTCAATTCGCAGCGGGGTGTCGGCCACGACTTCGTTCCGGAACCGGTTTTCGACGATGTCATTGTCACGCAGCCTGGTGATATTTGACATCCGCACCAGCTCGTCAAAAAACCGGTTCCCCCGCCGTTCAAGCTGCCACAACACGTTCGTGATCTGCGCTTGATAGCGGGATACGTCGTCCAACATCCTGGTCTCGTACCCGTCGACCTCGTCCAGAATCGCCTCGAGCGCCGCATGGTCGCCATGCACCAACCGGGCGCGTTCGCCCAAGGCATTGTGCTGTCTGGCCAAGACCGGCTTGAGACTCTGAAGCGGCGCGGCAAGCTTGAGCCGCACACGACCACGCTCCTGTAACGTTGTTTGGAAATACTCGCTGAACGCCGGCCACTCGTTCAGCTCGCCGAGCGCGAATCCTTCGGTCCGTTCCTGCACGACCTCTCGGGCACTCACGGCGAACAATGGACGCTTCTCCCCCAAGTCCTCAATCGCCTGCTGTTCCACATAGCGCTTCACCCGCTCGACGTGATCCGGTCCCGTCGCAAAGTCGACCTGATTCACAATGAAGACGATGTGTTTGCCCCAGCTCAGGATGAGCTTCAGGAAATCATGCTCGCTCGCCGAGTACGGGCGCACAAGGGAGGTCACAAAGAAGACGAAGTCGGCCCGAGGCACAAAACCCTCGGTCAACTCCTGCTCCTCGCGCTGCATCGAGTTGGTTCCTGGGGTATCGACGATGTTGAGATCCTGAAGGAGATCGACCGGGATCTCGTGTATCAGCAGTCCGGGCTCCCCCTCCCGCACGGACTGAACGGGCCCATACCGCAACAGGTGGACCTGTCGGGTGGTCGGGAGTTCACCAGTCTCCAACGTGTCTGCACTGAGAATCGCGTTCAGGAAGGTCGACTTGCCAGCGTTGTACTCGCCGACCACGACGATGAGAAACAGCTCGTCGAGACGCCGCCGCATCGCCTCGAGCGCCTCGATGTCAGCGGGGAGCATGTCGAGGTCGCTCAACAACGCTCGACTGACGTCGAACAGAGCGCGCTGTTC
>JAYZGM010000373.1:0-6486 GCA_036336225.1 Acidobacteriota bacterium
CTCCCGGTCGATGACGACAAAGGGATTGTCGAGAGGCGCCATGAAGACGCGCCCCATGACATTGATGACCGCGACCGATTCGTTCGCTGTCGTGGTCGTCACGACATGGCCGTATCCCGGCACGCCGTCTGGGTAGTTTGCTGGTCGGATCAGGCGTGGTTCGAGACCGATGTAGTCCAGCGCCTCCCGCTTGTCCCAAACATGGTTCCCGGAGGTCATCACCTGGATGCCTTGATCTCGAAACGTCTCACCGATCTCACGTGTGATCCCGTTGCCTCCCGCCGCGTTTTCCACGTTGGCAATGACCAGGTCAATGCCGTGGTGGGCCACCAGCGCAGGCACACCGGTTCTGGTCAGTGACCGACCCGGTTTCCCGACGATGTCACCAACAAAGAGGATCTTCACGCGAAGGCAGCCATATCTTCTTTGGCAATCATACCTGCATCCTTGAGTTAACGCCGACTGAACGACGTGCGAGCGCCGTCGTTGCTGGTCCACCTGAGCACTAGAATGTCCATGTTTGCATATGAGTTATAATTACTCATATATACTTATTGACATAAACTCATATATGGGTCATGATTAGCTCACGTCGCCGGTAGATACTTCGGAACCCGGGGCGAATTCAAGGATACGAAGGATGCAAATGACGTCTCACGTCGGCATCGTTCAACTACTCAGGAGGTATCAGATGTCATTGGTTCAGTGGAATCCGTTTCGAGAGCTCTCTCTACTCGACCGGTCAGGGGCTCGTGTGTTCGGGGATGTCTCTTCTCATGGCGCAGACGGCAGCGGATGGAGTTGGGTCCCGGCTGTCGACGTTTACGAAACAGACGATCACGCGCTGGTGGTGAGCGCCGAGCTTCCTGGTCTTGACGGAAAGGACGTGGAGGTGACCTTGGTCAACGGGGTGCTTACCATTTCGGGAGAGCGCCGGGTCGACGAGACGGGCGAGCACGGTCGGTGGTATCGCGCAGAGCGGGCATATGGCCGGTTCCGTCGTTCGTTCACCGTGCCGCAGACGGTTGATGCCGAAAGCGTGACGGCCGAACACAAGGACGGCACGCTGCGTGTGCGTTTGCCGTTCAAAGAAGAGGCCAAGCCCCACCGGATCTCGGTCAAGGCGGCGTAGTATTCGGGGCGGCGCGCGGCGCTTCGTCGCCGTGCGCCGCATCTTGGCCCACGCGGTCTCGACCCAAGGGGGCGGAGACGGCTTCGCTCGCCTCCACACTAAACGGGCCGGCGTCACCGTGGCGTTTTTCGGTGGCTGGCCATCACCGTCCGGGTCGGCGACCTTCAATCGCAGCGACAGCGAGACGTGACTAGTCGCGTTGAGAGGACACGAGGTGGTCAAACAACCGAGTCATCGTGATCCGAATCTGATGGGCGCCGTGGACGCGCGCGATATTCTCCCCGTGGCCGACCGACATGGCGGGGTGACCGTCTACTTCCGCGGGCGGCCCGCCTACTACTTGCTGGCTGGCGAGTGGTATGAGGCCGTTTCCCGCCCTGCACCGACCGGAAAGGGCCTGGAAACGACGGGCCGTGGCCGGCCTGCTTTACCTTGACCATCGGTACAGAAGTCTCGTGATGGCGGTCGACGTCCGCGCCGGTTTACGTTACGATGAAAGGCTATGACTGACGAGTTCGAGGCGCTTTCAATCTCTTCGGAGGAGTCGGCGCTCACCCCACTACCGATCGCAATGCCGAGGATTCCGGACGAGCCGATGCCGCCCATTGGGAACCGGTTCCTATTTGTCGACGTGGCGGCCCAGCGTGCCAAGCAGCTGCGCCGGGGTGCGCTACCAAGGATCGAGTCGTTACGACCGAACCCCGATACGGGCGACCGTCCTGAGGTGACGACTCGTCTCGAACGAGTTGCCATGGAAGAGGTGGAACAAGGGCTCATCGTCTACCAGTTGCCTGAAGATCAGGTCAAAGAGGCCGCCTCGTGACCACGACCGACATCCAATCGCTCGTGCTGGGTGTGCTCCAGGGGCTCGGGTTTTCCACCGTCTTCTTGCTCGCAGTGTTTATCGGATTCTGTGTCCTCGTCGGTTTTACAAAAACAAAGCGCATCACCAAGGTGAGCCCGGTTGTGCGCAGTCTCGACGACCGTCTGGGGTCGGGGGCACGATTCCTGACTCCCGATGCACCACGCGGTCCTGCCGACCAGCTCAAGACACCGGAACTTTTGGAGCAGTCCGGTCGTCAAGTGTGACAGCGGACACCGCCGATTCCACAACTCGTCGACAGCGTCTACTGTCCGTAGCGTTGCGCCAACATGAGTGTCGCGCGCGCCTATGGATTTTGTGGAAATGTGCGAGGACGCGTCTCACAAAGAGGGAGGAACACAGTGGGCGAGTTCTTCGGCGTGGCAATGCTGGCTATAGCAGCGGTTCTGGTAGTCATGATAGTTGGGACACTCTTCTTTTTGGGGGAGCTGTTACTGGGGTTGCTGCTGTTGCCCTTCCGGGTGATCGCTGGCTTCTCTTCCTATTGATCCTGCTCATGAACACGCTGGGAGGATTACTGGTCGGGCTTGCCTTGATGCCGCTTTTGGTCGCCGGTCTCTTGGTGGGAGGGCTGGTGTTCCTCGTGCTACCTCTCGTACCACTCGTCCTGTTCGGTTTGGTCGTGTGGGCTCTCGTCTCGCTCATCCGGTTCCCGACATCGTCAGCCCTACCCGCGGCCGCCGGCAGTCACTCGCTCTCGGGGTAGCTACGAGACGGCGGCCGCGGGTGGCAGGTCTCTCCACCACGGGGCAAGGGCCTCGTATCGCGCCGCGAGTCTGAACAAGCCCTCCTCGTCGAAGGCTCGTCCCATAAACTGAATCCCCACGGGAAGGCCTCCGTCGGTGCGCCCGCAGGGCAGACTCACCGCCGGTAGTCCGGTCAGATTGGCACTGGCGGTGAACACGTCGCCCAAGTAGAGTTGGAGCGGATCGTCCGTGCGCTCGCCCAGCTCAAACGCTGGGGCGGGTGTCGTGGGCATTGCCACGGCATCCACTCGCTCGAACGCGGTATCGTAGTCCCCGCGAATCAACGTTCGAAGCTGTTGGGCCTTGAGATAGTACGCATCGTAGTAACCCGCGCTCAGGGCGTAGGTACCGAGCATGATGCGTCGCTTGACCTCGTCGCCAAACCCGCTCTGACGCGTGTGGTCATACATCGCCCCGATGCTTGTTTCCTGGCTGGCGGGGGGCGCGCGGTAGGCGTAGCGGACTCCGTCATAGCGGGCGAGGTTCGAGCTGGCCTCGGCTGGAGCCACAACGTAATACGCGGGAACCGCGTACGCGGCGTGGGGCAGTGACACATCGACAATCGTGGCGCCTCCCGTCCTCAGTGTGTCAATCGCTTGCTCGAACGCCGACCGTACCCCCGGGTCAACGCCCTCTTCTAGAATCTGTTGGGGAATCCCGATCGTCGGGTGTTCGAGCGGCTCGGTCGAGGCCGTCTTGTAGTCCGGGACGGCCAAATTTGTCGATGTTGCGTCACGTGGGTCACCGCCGGCGATGACCTGCAGCACGGCTGCAGTGTCGCCGACCGTGAGCGCGATTGGGCCGATCTGGTCGAGCGAGGAGGCGAATGCGAGCAGTCCGTATCGCGATACGCGCCCGTAGGTCGGTTTCATCCCGACAATGCCGCAGAACGCTGCGGGTTGCCGGATCGAGCCTCCGGTGTCCGAACCCAGCGCGAGTGGTGTCAGACGAGCTGCGACCGCGGCCGCCGAGCCACCGCTCGATCCCCCCGGTACATACGCCGCGTTCCAGGGGTTCTTGGTGGCCCCCACGGCGGAGTGTTCTGTCGTTGATCCCATGGCGAACTCGTCACAGTTCGTCTTGCCAATCACGATCGCTCCGGCCTGTCGCAGGCGATCCACAACGGTCGCATCGTATGGAGGCACATAGCCTGCCAAGATTCGTGAGGCCGCCGTCGTGGGAACTCCTCGTGTACAGATGTTGTCCTTGACGGCAATCGGGACGCCGGCCAAAGGGAGCGTTGGGTCAGTGAGGCCTCTTTGGTCGAGCTGGGCCGCCCGCTCGAGTGCAGATTCGGTTGCGACCGTGGTAAAGGCTGCGATCCGCTCGTCGTGAGCCGAGATACGTGCAAGGAACTGCGTGCAGATGTCGACGGCGGTGGCGCCGGCTCGCAGTGTCGCTCGGATATCTTCGAGCGTTTGAATCGCCGTGATCGTCATGACTCGATGACCTTGGGCACCCTGAACCGCCCGTTCGCGTCATGGTCCGGTGCGTTGGCCATGGTCTCTTCCGGCGTCATCGAGGGTTGTGGGGCATCGGCCCGCATGTTCGGAGACGAGGGGACCGGGTGTGTGGTGGCCGGCACGCCGGTGGTGTCGATTTCATTCAGTCGGTCGAAATAGGACAAGATCTCGCCGAGCTGCTTTGTGAATCGCTCTGTCTCGAGCTCGGAGAGCTCCAGATGGGCGAGGACGGCAATGCGCTTCACTTCGGCACGGGTCAACGTGGATGACACGGCGCACATGGTAGCAGACGCCCACGCCTCGGTTCCGTCGCCCGGTTGTGGACTTGGTACAGAGTAGTCCGGCATGATGGGGCGCATGTGTGCGTGTGTCCGGACGTGGCGTGCTGGAGGTCGGCGTGTCTGAGACGTCATCGCCCGGTTCTCTCTTTGGACGCTCTCGCCGAGAGGTGGCCGCCGCACTTCCCGATCGAGAGCAGGTCCTGTGTCCCTTGTGTCAGTGTTGCCCGCAGCGGTTTGCGGTCGATTTTCAGGGACTGTCGCTAGCTCGATGCCTTCGATGCGGATTGCAGTTCCACTGCCCACGGCCGGTCCTCGAGCAGATGGCGACCGCGGTCTACGGGGCCGACTACCATCGGGCCGACGAAGCGAACGCGGATGCGCGGCACGAGCGGCACTATGGACGCCAGATTGCTGAGCTCGAACGACATCACTCTTCGTTCGGGCGTCGACTCCTCGACGTTGGGTGTGGGGCCGGCGCTTTCGTCCGTTTCGCCGGTGCTCGAGGGTGGGACACTGAAGGAACTGACGTCGTGGTCACTGAGTGGGCGCGGGAGACCGGCGCTCGCCTCTGGGAAGGCGAGCTGCCCTCGATTCCGTTTGGTGACACCCAGTATGACGTCGTTCGGTTCAATCACGTCCTCGAGCACACACGTGACCCCTTGCACGAACTCCGTCGTGCCCGCGAGCTGGTTGTCCGAGTTGGATTGCTCCTGGTGGGCGTGCCGAATCTCGCGGGTCTCAGTCCCCGGCTCAAGAGTTGGCAGAGCCAGCTTGGGTTAAAAACCAAGCGCTGGAGACACTACGCGGCCCTCCACCACCTTTGGTTTTTCACCCCTGGTACACTACGTCACCTGGTCACGGCGGCCGGCTTCCGCGTGGTTCATTGGGAAACACCGGTTATGGACCGAGTCCGTGGGTCGCGTCGGACGCCCTATGGGACACTTCTCGAGACGACGAGGCTCGGCAGTGTTTTGGACCTCTATGCCCGTGCCGACTAGAGATCTCTCAAAGGCAAAACGCGTGGAGTTGAATCACACGTGCTTGCCCTCGCGGAGCTGGCAATCCCCCCAGTTTGGATCATGCGCAGCTTTCGCTGGGACAGTCCACTTGTCCGCTCGGGTTCCTGCGTGTCCTCGGTACAGTCAAATGGTTGTGCGACCGATACCCCGAAAAGTGGCAGTGACAGAAAGAGCCTTGAGGTGAGACCTGATCGGACAGTCCAGCCGGGACGCCGCGCTGGTCGAAGGCAGCGGGGCTTTACCACGGGAGCAGGTATGGTGACTGGCAAAGAGGAGCTCGAGGTCGTACTCATTGCCCGGTTGCTTCGGACCCGGGTCAACTTCACTTCGACATTGCCCCGTCGGGGCCACGTGATTGCCTGTCCCGAGTGCAAGTCGATCATCAGCGCTGAGCTTGGGTTTGCCTAGGATCTGATCAATTCGCTCGTGCCTCGGCCTGCTCACGACATCAGGTGCCCGGCGCCGCCCGTCGTGCGATGTCCGAGTCGGAGACCGTAGGACCGGACGGCCACCATGACTTCTGAGCGACCGGTGTTCCAACATCCGCCCTGGATGGTGGGGATCATGCTGGTGCTGGGTGCGCTCTCGCTTTTTGTCGGGCTCACCGTCGACCCGTTTTGGCTCGTCATGGGGAGCCCCGCCATATTGACGTTGGTCGTGTATGTCGGTGTACGGGTGACCTTGTATCTCGGTGGCGGTGTGTCTTCCCCCGAGACCGACCAGCCCGTGCCGCCGCCAAACCCAGACGATGAGCACGCGCCCCGATGAACCGGTTCGACCGGCCGCCGTCGCGGGCTCATGGTATCCCGGGGCCCCGGCGGCGCTTCGGGACGAGATTGATCGATATTTGACTCTTATCCCCGAATCTCAGTCGGGACGGGTCGACGCTTTGATCGCCCCTCATGCGGGGTTACGGTACTCCGGTTCCGTGGCCGCGCACGCCTATCGCGCGGTGATGGGAT
>JAYZGM010000374.1:0-5763 GCA_036336225.1 Acidobacteriota bacterium
GCCTCTCGCGTCGACGACCCGAATCGTGCCGGAACCAGGTCCCACAAACGTCTTGTCATGAGAGCCGTACTCCTCCGCTTTTCGCGCCATCAGCCCCACGTTGGACACACTTCCCATCGTGGCTGGGTCAAACTGCCCATACTTCTGGCAGTCTTCGATGATGGCCTGATACATCGTGGCGTAGGAGCGATCGGGTACCATCGCCACCGTATCTTGCAGCTCATCTTCCCGGTTCCACATCCGTCCTCCGTCGCGCACCACGTTGGGCATCGACGCGTCGATGATGACGTTGTTGGGCACGTGCAGATTGGTGATGCCCTTGCGAGAATCGACCATCGCAAGCGACGGCCGAGTTGCGTAGACAGCAGCGATGTCGTCCTTGATCGCGGTCTTCTGATCATCCGGTAAATCGTCGAGCTTTTCCAACACCCCGGCCAACCCGTTGTTCACATTGGCGCCGACCCGTCTCAACACGTCGGCGTGCTTCTGAAGCGCCGATTCGTAGAACACGGAGACACAATGCCCGAACATGATCGGGTCGGAGACCTTCATCATCGTGGCCTTGAGGTGCAACGAGAGTAGTGCGCCCTCAGTCGAGGCCTCCTCGATCGTCCGCCCGAAAAAGGCCCTGAGCGACGCGACCCGCATGACGGCGGCGTCCACGACCTCATCAGCCTGAAGAGGCACGCGCTCCTTGAGTACAGTCGTCGCGCCGTCGCTGGCGACAAACTCGATACGCGCGTCACCGGCTTGCTGGACGGTCGTAGAGCGTTCGCTCCCGAAGAAATCATCCTGCTCCATGTGAGCGACACGGGTCTTTGAACCGGACACCGGCCAGGCCTTCATCATCCGATGGGGGTGTTGTTGCGCAAACCGCTTGACCGAGGCGGCCGCGCGACGGTCCGAATTTCCCTCACGAAGCACGGGATTCACCGCGGAACCCAGTACTCTGGCGTATCGCATCTGGATATCGTGCTCGGCATCACTCTCCGGCTCTTCGGGGTAATCCGGAACCTCATAGCCGTGCGTCTGGAGCTCGGCAATCGCCGCCCGAAGTTGTGGGATGGACGCGCTGATGTTGGGCAGCTTCACAATGTTGGCGGCTGGGGTTTTCGCCAGCTCCCCGAGCGCAGTCAGTTCGTCTGGAACACGCTGCTCTTCCCGCAATCTGTCTGGAAACGCAGCAAGAATCCGACCAGACAGCGAGATATCTCGGGGTTCGAACTCAACACCGGTGCCTTTGACGAAGGCACGCACGATCGGAAGTAGTGAATAGGTCGCCAGCGCGGGAGCTTCGTCGATTTTTGTCCAGATGACGGTAGCAGATGACATGCGAATCCTTGACGTTGAATGTGGACGCGACAGACGGCACTCGAACCAAACATCGTACCCCATTCGCATCGGCACAAACACGAACCAGCGTCGTCACCTCGTATAATCAACAGAATTCGGCATCAGTCACACCTCACTCGAAACAGATTTCGACACTCGGAGACACAGATGCACATACGCGCCACATCGGTCGTCATCATCACCGCCGGCGCGTGGGTCCTTGGGGCCGCCCACGGCTGGGCCGGTCAAGAAGCGAACGAACACGACGACACAGTGACCGCCACCACGTTTGATCAGTGGATGAGCGAACTGTCCAACTGGGGGCGATCGGGAGCCGACGACGAGCTGGGCACGATCAATCTCATTACCCCGGCAAAGCGGGTTCAGGCCGCCGGGCTCGTCGCAGACGGGATCATCGTTTCACTGTCCCGCCAACTACAGCTGGGCACCAACGCCACCTTTCAGCGCGGGTTCGACAATATCTTCGCCTACGGCGGGCCGGGGCTCGGCAACCGTGTTGAATGGATTGAAGAGCAGCACCGCATTGGATGTCACGGGAGGCGGTGATGCCGTTTATCAAGACGCGGGATCTGGCCATGGTGATCGCCGACGGGGGCGTCATCGACGGCGGTCCGATCCCTGGCCGCACGACGTTGCCAATGCATGTATTCACCCTGGTCGCCCTCGGCATGCCGCTGATCGATGGCGTTGACCTCGAGACATTGGCCGAGACCGCCAGTCGCCTCGATCGGTGGGAGTTTCTCTTCACGGTGGCACCCTTGCCGGTGGACACCGGCGCCGGCTCGGCGGTCAACCCGGTTGCGGTGTTCTAGCCAAGCTCAACCTCAGCGACGGTATAATCCGGGGCCGATATGCCTCCGCTACACGGTCTTCGTGTCCTCGACCTCACCCGGGTGCTCGCCGGGCCCTATTGCGCCATGATGCTGGGCGACATGGGCGCTGAGGTGCTCAAAATCGAAGAGCCCTCACACGGCGACGACACGCGAGCCTGGGCCCCGTTTCATCACGGTGTCAGCACGTTCTTCTTGGGGATGAATCGAAGCAAGAAGAGCGTGGCGCTCGATCTCAAGACTGAAGATGGGGCGCAGGCACTCCGACAGCTCTTACAGGACACGGATATTCTGATCGAGAACTTCCGCCCTGGCAGCATGAAGAAGCTCGGGTTCGACTATGACTCCCTCCGTGCGACATACCCACAGCTCATCTACTGTTCCGTGACGGGGTACGGACAGCACAGCCCCAAAGAGCACCTTCCCGGGTATGACGCGGTCATCCAGGGCGAGTCTGGGGTCATGCATGTGACCGGCGCCAGAGAGGGTCCCCCGACACGCGTGGGCGTCGCGATGACCGACTATCTGGCTGGTCTCTACGCCATGAACGGGATTCTGCTCGCCTTGCGCGACCGCGACGAAACCGGACTCGGCCAGCATGTAGACATTGCCCTGCTCGACGCGATGACGTCCACACTGGCGCTGCCCGCCAACGTGCTCTTTGCGACCGGCGAGGAGCTGGGACGAGAAGGCAACGACCACCACTCGCTCACCCCATACGAGGCCGTGTCGGTAAACGACGGATTGGTGATGGTGGCCGTCGGAAATCAGCGGCTCTGGCACCAGTTCTGCCAGGCGATCGGGCGATCTGATCTCGCCACTGACTCACGTTTCGCAACCAATACAGACCGCATGGAACACCGCGGCGAGCTGAAGACACTCCTGAGCGAGCTGATGGGGGGATACACACGTGACGCACTCATTGACCGTCTCCGCGCTCATGCCGTACCTTGCGGTCAAGTACGGTCGTTGGCCGAGGCCCTGGCCGACCCGCAACTCATGGCTCGCGAGATGATCGTCACGCTTGAGCACCCCGAGATTGGCTCGATGCGCGCGTTGGGGAACCCCATCAAGTTGTCGCGAACGCCGGCCATCATCGATCGTCCCCCGCCAGGTCTCGGTGAACACACCGAGGAGGTATTGGCCAGTCTGGCCCCCACGACGCGGTCATCAGAAACGGTTGGTTTGGGTGACTGACACATGGACTCCCAGCCACGTCATCGCGCTGGGGATGCTCGGCGCGCTACTCGGGGGCAGCCTGCATGCGCAGGATGAGGAACGATTTGGGGATCGTCTCGCGGTGCTACCGATTGATGTCGCCACCGCGACATCCCGAAGCGGCTCGGGACGCGTAGACGCCATCCTTCGGGACGACACGCTGACGCTCGCCGGTCGTTTCGCAGGCCTCAGCTCACCGGCGACCGTCGCCCACATCCATCACGCGCCGCTCGGTCGGCGTGGACCGGCCCTGTTCGCGATCGAGGTGAGCAACGACACGGCCGGAACGATCGGGGGCATGGTCGAACTCACCACGACCCAGGTCGAACGACTCAGAGAGAGCGAGCTGTATGTGCAAGTCCATACGGAGGCGAATCCGGATGGCGAGATCAGAGGGTGGTTGGTACCCGAGCGTCCGACCGAGGTCGCACGACGCCGGCTCGCCAGCTATGGTTCCCATCAGGCCCGGAACGGCGAAACGGCCTTCAACAATAGTTGCGCGTCTTGCCACCAACGCGATCTGAGCGGTGGCCTGGACGCTCCGGAACTGGCGGGGCCGAGCTTTCTCGGTATGTGGCATGACCGCCCCGCCAGCGATCTCTTCGATTACATCAAGGCCGCCATGCCACCGGCGGGACGAAAACCTCCAGACAACACGCTCACCGACATCGTGGCCTACATCCTGCGCAAAAACGGCCGAACCTCCAGCGACGCAGTGCTGACGGCGACGTCCCCGGGAACTATCGGCGCATCGCCTCCGGCCGACATATCCGCCCCACCGGTCCCGAGGTAGTGCAGCCCCGATACACGTCGGTTTGAAGCGGCAACCGGCAGTCGTGGACCAAGTGGTCTGGTCGAGCGCCCCCGTCTGTCCTATGATCCAACGGAGTACGTGCGAAACACGATGCCTTGATTCTCTCCGCGTGACGCCGGGATAACCGATCCCGTTTGGGCGTGTGTGTTGGGGTTCCCGTTGGGCAGGATCTGGACAGACGGCGTCACGGAGACGCCACAGGATATGCGGTGCAGGTAACGCCTGAGGCGCTGGCGACCGACTCCAGCCGCCGTCATCCCGGCCCGTTTGCCGGCGTCACCCTCGTGGCGCTCCTGGCCGCCGGGGCTACCTTCTTTCTGTTCAGTGGCGAGCCCCCCGTCGAGACGTCGCCGCCACTCGCCGACGCTACGCCAGTTCCCATTCCTCGACCAGCCGCCCCCCCAGTGGAGGAACCGACCGAAGAGGTCGGGCTCCCGGCTCTCGTCGAGAGCGACGACGTAGTGCGCGACATGGTGGCGTCGCTGACGTCACACCCGGGTCTGGCCGCGTGGTTGATCCCGGACAACCTGGTACGAACATTCGTGGTCGTGGTTGAGAATGCCGCCGACGGGGACAACCCGGCAGAACACCTGATCCCACTGCGTCCCACTCAAAGATTTCGGACCTCTGGCACCACGCCCGAACTGGTCATTGATCCGGTGAGTCACAACCGATATAACACGCATGCGGAAATCGTGGCGGCCATTGATCCCACCGGTGCCGCGGAGCTGTATCACTCCTTGGAGCCACTCATAGCAGAAGCCTATGCGGAGCTGGGACACCCAGACGGTGGGTTCGACACCACCATTCTCCGTGCGTTGCGCAATGTGCTTGAAACGCCCGTCCTGGAACGCGAGGTCCGGCTCATCCCACGCGCCGCATTCTTTGAATTCGCCGACGACGAACTCGAGGACCTTCTACCCGTCCAGAAACAACTGATGGCGATGGGCCCACGCAACGTGCGGGCCGTGCAGGCCAGTCTGCTCGACATGGCGCGCGCCATTGGCCTCGATACGAGTGACCTGCCGGTCCCTACCGCCGTGCGGTAGCGCCCCAAGCCTCTACACTCACATGCCAGACGAACGAGAGCCACAGGATCGGAACACCTCAATTCCGCTCAAGGTCAAGCGCCTCGATTCGAGCGTGGCGCGGCTGCCGACCCAGGCCCACCCGGGCGACGCCGGGCTCGACCTATATGCAGTGACGCATCAGGAAATCCCCCCGGCGGAGACCAGACTGATCGGAACCGGTCTTGCCATCGAGCTCCCCCCCGACACCGAAGCTCAGATCCGCCCCCGAAGCGGTCTCGCACTTCGGCACAGCGTGACCGTCCTGAACACGCCCGGCACGATCGATCAGGGCTATCGGGGCGAAGTCGGGGTGATCCTGATCAACCATGGGACAGAGGTGTTTGTGATTCGCCCCGGGATGAAGATCGCGCAACTCGTCGTCAAACCGACCGTCAGGGTCGACGTCATCGAGGCCACGGCGCTCTCCGAGACCACCCGTGGACCGGGCGGGTTCGGGTCGACGGGGTGATAAGGTGGA
>JAYZGM010000375.1:0-7262 GCA_036336225.1 Acidobacteriota bacterium
GAAGCGCCATAATATCGAGCCGGGTAGTTTTTCCGGCGCCGTTGGGGCCGAGGAGCCCGTATACGTGACCGGATTCGGGCAGAAGCGACAGCGGTCCTAACTCGAACCCTGGAAACACCAGGCGCACATCGCGCAGTTCCAGTACCGGCTCGGTCATGATCGTCATGCCACGCCTTTGAGGACGCCAGCTCGCGTACGGCACCTGCTTCGACAAGTGCGCCCAGGATCAGCAGGAGGACGCGCGCCGCAAGACAGACACCAGCGGCGCCGACCCTCGAAGGGGTGTTCTTGGTCAAACAACGCAGAACATCGAGCGAGAGCATCTGTGCGGCGCTGGCGAACAACACGAACGCGGAAAATTCGAGAGGGATATACCGCACCGCGAGCGGAAGGGTCTCCGCCGAGCCACGCGTGAGAGAGGACAGGCCGTATCCGAGGGTGAACGCGTTCGAAAGCAGCTGGGCACACGTCGAGAGGCTCAGCGTGCAGACACCGGCTACGAGGGTGGCGGCCAGTCGCAGGTTGCCCGTGAGAATGATCGAGACGTCGGCCCAGAAGCACGTGGCGACTGCCGGTGCGGGCACTTGAGGCGGCACACCCGTGGCGGTGGCGACGTGCCAGCCCATAGTGGTGGCAATGCAGACCAAGACGAGGTTGCAGATGGGCAGGAGAAGTACGGAACGTGACCATGGCTGAATCTCCGTGGGGGACCGGACAGGCATTACGTCATTGGCGCGAGATGCGGCCCCAAACGAGCATGCACTCGTCTGGGACCGTTGGACGAAAAGCGCGACTGCACTAGAAGGCGGACGTTACGCCACCCGCGACCCCGCCGACTGGTTCGAAGAAGGAACACTCGAGGGCGGATGCGAGAGCAAACCCGAACGCCACTTCACCCTCCATGCCATACGCACATGACCAGTTGGGACCTCCGCGATGCGGGGCGACGCCCGTCACGTGTGACGCGGCCTCATCGGTTTCGGTCATGGTGGCTGGGGTCGAGGCTACGAACATCGGGAGTGCCGTCAGCGTTGTCGCCGCGAGTACTTGCCGTTTCGTCATGTCCAGGTCCTCCATTTACACGACGTCATGCCATGCCATCTGTCGCCCCAAAAAAGAGCGCCGGTGCCCGGAACAATTACAAGGGACGTGCTACGGCAACGGTGTGAGGAAAACCGGCCGCAATTCGGTGCTCCGACCACAGAGGGGTAGCGCGTACCCGCGGAAGGTGAGCAGGAAGGCAACTGATGTACTTGTGATGGACCGTCTGGAGCGAGTGCGGTGGGACAGGCGCTGCTTATGCTGCGCTGCTAGCCGCTGCGGGGTGTCGCCGGCGGCTGGTTGACCGGTGCTGAGCCTCCTGCGTGACTTGACAACCGAAGTTACCCGGCACCCGTTAGGGGGCTGCTAGACCGGAATCGGTGAGGTGTTTCGTGTCCGGCTGGCGGTTCGGCACGATGGGCGTGAACGTCGCTGGGCATGTACTGCCCCGCCGGAGTTCCGCGACGAGCCTCTTGCCGATGGTATGCTCCCGAGCGTCGTGCCGGCCGGGTATTCTTCCGAAGGTGACACCGTGACCGAGAACAAGCTTCTGTTGGACAAGTCCGTGGACGAGTGGAGGCAGCTGTTGTCGGACGAGCAGTTTGCCGTGTTGTTCAAGGAGGCGACTGAGCCGCCCGGCTCGAGCGAGCTCAACTCGGAAAAACGCCCCGGGATATTCGTGTGTGCCGCCTGTTATCAGCCCCTCTTTGAGGCTTCGAGCAAGTACGAGAGCGGTACCGGCTGGCCCAGTTTTTTCGCCCCGATTGAAGGTGGCCTGGACACCAGGCGCGATTTCAAGCTGATCCTGCCGCGCACCGAGTATCACTGCTCCCGCTGCGGCGGCCACCAAGGCCACGTCTTCAAGGACGGACCCCAGCCGACCGGTGAGCGGTATTGCAACAACGGCGTGGCGTTGTGTTTTGTCCCCGAGGGCGAGCCGTTGCCCGACCCGCGGTCGTGACGGGTCTGGTCAGGCGTGGATGGGCGCTGGGGCATTGGGGTTCCCGCGAGTGACACAGCTATTCGACCGCAGTCGACATCCCGCTGTTCCTCGTGTCCGCCCAGATATTTGATGGCCGTCGTGCCCGTTGGTTTGAACCCGACGCTCTACCTCGTATCGAACGACTCCTAGTCACTGGGAATCACGTTGTCATCGCCATCCTCATAGTCGTTGGCCATCCGTGTATTGTGATACCGGGCGACGCGGGCAAGGTTGTTGCTTTCCCAGAGCCCGCGAATCTAGCGGCTGTTTCACCGCTTTGGCCCTAGTTGCCCCGCCCGTCCGACGAGCACGAAATCACTCCCAGTGAACGAGGGCCGGAGCGGCGGGGCTCGGCGCTCCAGGCGAGAGCGCGTACGGGCCCTTGATCACGCGAACTGCTTGTAGGGCGTGCGGACTCACATGACTGAGCACGGGGCGATGAATTCGAGCCAGCGCTGGTCGACACGAAATGTGGCTGCCGGAACGTGCCGGTGACAGGCGCCGCCGGACAGTCTCACGAACGGTATGTGACGACACCCTTGCCATTTGCGTTGACATCCGCCGTGTGTGGGGGTTGAGCCATCGCGATACCCGCGTTAGAATATCGATTACGGTGGTGTAGGTCTTTTCAATGTCGTACCTTCGCTCTGTCGTTGTCGTCGTCCCTCGCGTCGGTGTCGTCATTACGCCGACGACCAGCGGATGATCTACCCGACCGACAGAGATTCACGGGCCATCATCCGAAGCCGGGTGATGGCCTTTTTTTTCGTCTGATTACATGGGTGAACCGTCTCCGGTGTTGGTTGCGAGTGTCAGCCGGCCTGAGTCGTAGATCCCGATAGGGTGAGACCATGAGCGGCACACCAGGCAAGCGTCGCAGTAGCGCGATCACCGATGGCCCATCCAGGGCCCCGGCTCGCGCCATGTTGAAGGCTGTCGGTTTCGATGATGAGGCGTTGCGAAAGCCAATCATCGGTGTGGCCAATACCTGGATCGAGATCGGTCCATGTAACTACCACCTGCGTGAGCTCGGACAGCAGGTGAAACAGGGCATTCTCGACGCCGGTGGCACGCCGATGGAATTCAACACCGTGTCGATCTCAGACGGCATCACGATGGGTAGCGAGGGCATGAAGACCTCCCTCGTGAGCCGCGAGGTGATCGCCGACTCGATCGAGTTGGTGGCCCGTGGCAATTTGTTTGATGGCATCGTAATCCTGGTCGGGTGCGACAAGACGATCCCGGGCGGGGTGATGGCGCTTGTGCGGCTCAATATACCGGGATTGGTTCTCTATGGCGGCTCGATCGCGCCAGGTCAGTGGAACGGGAAGGACGTCACGATTCAAGATGTGTTCGAGGCGGTTGGCACCCATGCGGCCGGACAGATGACCGACGAGGAGCTGTGTGCCCTCGAAGATGTGGCGTGCCCTGGTCCCGGTGCATGTGGCGGGCAGTTCACCGCCAACACGATGTCGACGGTCTGCGAGTTGTTGGGCGTCTCCCCGATGGCCGCCAATGGTGTGCCGGCGATGGTGGCTGAAAAGGCGGCTGTCTCGAAACAAGCCGGTGAGCTGGTGCTCGAACTCGTGCGGCAGGACCTGCGCCCCCGGACGATTGTCACAAAGGCGTCCATCGAAAACGCGATCGCCGCTGTGGCCTCAACCGGAGGGTCCACCAACGCCGTTCTCCACTTGTTGGCGATCGCGCACGAGGCCGGGATCGAACTCCAGATGGAGGATTTTGACCGGGTTAGCGAACGCACCCCGTTGTTGGCCGATCTGAAACCAGGCGGACGATTCGTGGCGACCGATCTCTACCGCGCCGGAGGTCTCGAGCTGGTGGCTCGACGCCTCAAAGAGGCAGGGCTGCTTCATACCGACTGTCTCACGGTCACCGGTCAGACGATCGGTGAGGTCGCCGACGCCGCGCAGGAAACCGCCGGTCAAGAGGTGGTGCGACCCGTGTCGGACCCGATAACACCTACAGGTGGGCTCGTCATTCTGCGTGGCAACCTTGCGCCAGATGGCTGTGTCGTTAAGGTTGCCGGTCATGCGCCGGCCCAGCACCGAGGCCCGGCGCGTGTGTTCGACAGCGAGGAGGCAGCCTTTGAGGCGATCGAGCAGGGAGCCATCCGGGCTGGCGATGTGGTGGTGATTCGATACGAAGGTCCGCAGGGTGGCCCGGGCATGCGCGAGATGCTGGCCGTAACCGCCGCTATCGTGGGAGCCGGTCTGGGCGAGTCAGTGGCGCTTCTCACCGACGGCCGTTTCTCGGGTGCGACCCGAGGCATGATGGCCGGTCACGTGGCTCCGGAGGCAGCCAGGGGCGGCCCGATCGCGATCGTTCGTGATGGCGACACGATTCTGTTCGATGAGCAGAACCGGCGGTTGCAGCTCGAGGTTGAAGACGACGAGATTGTGTCGAGGTTAGCCACGTGGCAGGCGCCACCGGTCACCGTGAGGGCTGGCGTTATGGCCAAGTATGCTCGGCTGGTGTCATCAGCGGCGCAGGGGGCGGTGACGACCGCGTGACGGTTGTACGTGAGTCGACGAGGCAACGGAGTGCCCACGGGTTCGGTGTGATCGAGAGCAGGTGAGCGTCATGGGTAACATGAGGACCGGCGCACAGATGTTGTGGGAGTCGCTCGTCCGCGAAGGGGTGACGACCGTGTTCGGATATCCGGGCGGAGCCATTTTGCCCGCGTATGATGCGATGCTCGAGTACCCGATTCGTCACGTCCTGGTACGTCATGAGCAGGGTGCGACCCATATGGCGGATGGCTATGCCCGAGCCAGCGGTGAAGTCGGAGTGGCCATCGCGACCTCCGGTCCCGGGGCGACCAACATGGTCACCGGTATCGCCACCGCGATGCTTGATTCGACCCCGATGGTGTGTATCACGGGGCAGGTTGGAAGCAAGCTCATCGGGTCAGATGCCTTTCAGGAGACCGACGTGACCGGTGTGACGTTGCCGATTACGAAACACAACTATCTCATCTCGAATGTCTCCGAGGTGGTCTCGACCATACACGAGGCGTTCTACGTTGCGCGTTCGGGACGGCCAGGACCCGTGCTGGTCGACATCACGAAGGATGCACAGCAAGGCTCGGGCGAGTTCGTGTGGGACGAAAGTCCTGTATGTCTCCCCGGGTATCGCCCGGATCTGCGTGCCACCGAGGGCGAATATCGGGAAGCAGTCGAGCTCATCAACGGTGCCAAACGCCCGGTCATCTTTGCTGGCCACGGCGTCATGTTGTCCGGGGCGATGGACTTGGTCCGCGACTTTGCCGAGCGGGCCAATATCCCGATTGCGATGACTCTGCTCGGGATCGGGGCGTTCCCCGCGCTCCACCCTCTGAATCTCGGGATGATGGGCATGCATGGGGAGGCCTGGGTGAACCAGGCGATCCAGGAAGCCGATTTGCTCCTGGCGTTCGGGATGCGGTTCGACGACCGGGTGACCGGGAATGTCAAGACGTATGCACCTAACGCCCGAAAGATCCATATCGACATCGACCCCGCCGAATTCAACAAGAACGTGTTGGTTGATGTCACGCTCGCTGGTGATTTGTCCGCTGTGCTTCGTGATTTATTCCCCCGTGTCGAGCGGGGTGACCGTGGTCCGTGGCTCGAGGCAATCTCAGAGATGAAGGGCGATTCGGCCGTGCGTGACGTCCAGAATCTGCCTGATAGCGGTCATCTCTACGCGGCTCATGTCATCAACGACATCTGGCGCGTGACCGATGGCAAGGCGGTGGTGGTGACCGATGTTGGTCAGCATCAGATGTGGGAAGCGCAGTACTACCATCATCAGGAGCCTCGGTCGTTGATCACGTCGGGAGGGCTGGGGACCATGGGCTTCGCGTTGCCCGCCGCTATCGGGGCCAAGCTCGCTCGACCGGATGCCGAGGTGTGGGTCATTGTGGGTGACGGTGGTTTCCAGATGACGATGTGTGAGCTGGCCACGATCGCGCAGGAGAAGGTGAAGATCAACGTGGCCATCATCAACAATGGCTATCTCGGGATGGTGCGACAGTGGCAGGAGTTCTTCTACGAACGCCGGTACGCGGCGACCCCGTTGCTCAGTCCGGACTTTGCCAAGCTAGGTGCGGCGTTCGGTCTCCGAAGTGTCACGGTATCGCGCCGCGCGGATGTGGAGCCTACGATCGAAATGGCCCGGGCCGAGTCGGGGGCGGTGGTGATCGATTTTCGAGTCGAACAGGAAGATACCGTGTATCCCATGGTGCCCGCCGGTGCCGATCTCCACGCCATGATCAGACGTCCGAGTTCCAGTCCGATCGTGGAAACCGCGGACGATTGAGATGCGTCATACGTTTGTCGTGCATGTCGAGGATAAGCCGGGGGTGTTAAACCGGGTGGCGTCGCTGTTTCGCCGACGTGCGTTCAACATCGAATCGCTGACCGTGGGGCACACCGAGGCCGCCGGCGTGTCGCGAATGACGATCGTCGTTGACACCGATCTGAACGGAGCACGACGTCTCGAAGCGAATCTCTATAAGTTGGTCAATGTGCTTCGTGTCACCGACCTCACGGGCGAGAAAGCGGTGATCCGAGACCTGACCCTGATTCGCGTAGCCGCCACCCAGGACACTCGCACCCAGGTGATGCAGCTGGTGGATACCTTCCGGGGGCGGGTGGTCGATGTCGCGCCCGACTCACTGATCATCGAGGCGACGGGGACGGAGGACAAGATAGAAGGACTATTAGGCGTGCTCGAACCCTACGGGGTGCTCGAAATGGTCCGTACCGGACGGGTCGCCATGGCACGTGGACAACAGAGTGTGGCTACCGAGCCTACCGGAGAATCCACGGAGACGGACGACAACGTTTCTTATTCCGTCTAGCCGCCCGTGGTGAAGATTTCGCGTCGCGAATGCAGCTGGACGTTCACCACGGGCGGCAAGTGAAGTTCGCCTCAACCAGCCACGTGCCGGGCACGCTTCACTAGCGGATGCATCTGTCAATGACCCCGCTATGCGGGGACTGACGTCTCCTCAGGGATGCGCAGAAGTTGATTCACCCGCATGCATTTGGGCCCAAGGAGATGTCTCGTCTTGATGTTCGCGACTATTCCATCGCCGCGGCCCCAGCGGACCGCGTCTTTCCAACCGGGCAGATGCCCGAACCACGCAACTTAGAGGCAAACCCAGCATGGCAACGATTCATTACGACGACGCGGCTGATCTTTCTCTCATCCAGGGCAAGAAGGTCGCCATCTT
>JAYZGM010000376.1:0-5526 GCA_036336225.1 Acidobacteriota bacterium
GGCCCGAGAAATCGCCCGAAGGATATCCCGCTCGAGTCGGTCCGGGTCGATCCACGGCAGCATCCCGTCTTCGTGGTCGAGCACTGTGACCTCGGAGATACCAAGCACGCCGGCGGCCGCCTCAAGCTCCCTGCGGCGTACCCGCGCGAGCTCGGTTGGGTTCGTTCCTGTCGTCGTGCCCCGTCGGCCATGTTCTCCATGCGTGAGACACAGAAGCGACACATCGATGCCCAGGGTGTCGCACTGAGCCAGAAGCCCGCCACACGCGAGTGACTCGTCGTCGGGGTGGGCGAAGACAGCCAGAAGGCGGTCGGTTCGGTCTTGGTCGTCACCCGCTGGCATCGGTGGCACCGAGAGTCCTCGAACCATGGTCGGCGACCAGCCGACGATAGACCGCGACGTGTTGGTCAATCATCCGATCCGGTCCGAAACGCGAGACGGCATGCGCCCGTACTTGAGTCCGGTCGAGTTGGAGGACGTCGTCCAACCCCGCCACCAGGGTCTCGAGCGACTCGAAGGCGTAGCCGGTCACCCCCCCATCGACGATTTCCCCGACGGCGCCGCGGTTGAGAGCGGCCACCGGCGTCCCGCACATCATCGCCTCAATGAGGACGAGACCAAATGACTCGGCTGATTGCAGGGGATAGAGCAGCGCCCGTGCACCGTGAAGGAGTGCGGTCTTGGCGCCACCAGCGACTTCTCCGCGCCAGATGACCCGGTCGCCATCGACCAAGGGTGCCACCACGCGCTGATAGTACTCGTTGTCGGCGGCGGCCAAGACCAGCCGGTGTCGGGTACGACGAGCTACCTCGATCGCTTCCAGAACCCCCTTGCCTTCTAGAAACCGTCCGAGAAACAGCAGGTAGTCGTCCGGTCGCTCCAAACTGTCGAGGGTCGTTGGCTGGACGGCGTGGTGAATGGTTCCGACGACGTTGAGGCCGTCTAGACACACAGCCTGATGCCGAGAGACAGCCAAGAACGGGGCCTCTCGGTAGCGTGACCACAGGGCGATTTCGGGGGCCGAAGGCGCGTGATGAACGGTCTGGAGAATGGGTGTCGGCGAGACCCGAATATAGGCCAGCGCGAGAGGGGTGTATTCCGCCTGATAGTGGATTACATCGAACGCGGTCGCACGTTCCACCGCCGCCGCCAGATTGAAGAGCTCGCACAGCTCCCATGGCCAGAGGTCGGTGTCGTGGTGATATCCGTTCGGAAACTCGGCGTGCAAGGTGGCGCGGGTCCTCGAGGACCCGGTCGCGAACAGCGTCACCTCGTGACCGCGATCAGTAAGACCATCCGCCAGGAGGGCCGTACACGTCTCAACTGAGCCCGAACGCGCCGGGGGGATGGATTGGGCGACTGGGCCCACCAAGGCGATCCGCAATGGAGGTGTCGGCGCCGAGGGCGTGGGCGCGCGGTCGCTCATGTGCAGGCCTGCTCGAGCATGGGCGAAAGCACGACCGTCGCCTCGAAATACTCGCGGGCAATC
This sequence comes from Acidobacteriota bacterium, assembly GCA_036336225.1. Taxonomy (GTDB): domain Bacteria; phylum Acidobacteriota; class Vicinamibacteria; order Vicinamibacterales; family UBA8438; genus JAJEEA01. Next base: position 1,490 of record JAYZGM010000376.1, read on the forward strand.
TCGGATGCCCGTCTTGCGTGCGTCGCGTAGTCTGCTTCGAGACGGGCCAAGCCTTCGACCGCGTCTTCGGGGGTCGAAAACGCCAGGAGCCCGCTCCCTTCAGGGAGATGTGCGCTCCAGCCTGTGTCCTGCACCAAGGCCGGACGACCGGCCGCCAGATAACACTCGGTGCGGTCGCTAAACCACCCGGAACGGTGCGAGACGTAGGCGTGTTTCGCCACGCCGAACTCTGCCTTCGAACTTTGAATAAACGCCCTGTAGTCACCGGGTGTGGCCGATACCTTCATGGCTGGCACCGGGTTCCACCCGTGCTCCGCGAGCAACTGGTCGGGGCCGTTCACGGCGAGGCCGAATTGGCTTGGTGTTCGACTCGGGAGGTCAAGAATCTTGAGAAACTCTCGGTCCTTGTTGCCGTCGACGTCCTTGAAGCTCTCGGTCCGCCAGGTCATGACGGTTGTAAACCGGTCACGCGTCACCGGCGCGTCGGTTCGCCATAACTCCGTCGCGACTGGCTGCCAAGTTTTCTTCCACTCGAGGTCACCGGTGGGTACATCGCACACCGGGGTGCCGATGTTGGCTCCGAACGTAAAAAGGTGGTCAAATTGTCGGAAGAAGTCGACATACCATTCGACCCCCTTGGCGATCGCGAGCTGGGTAAACACCGGGTCGGAATCGACAAACACCCGTCGGGGGATACGCCGATACTCGTCCCGCCAGAACCAGCTTCCACCGGAGAGATTGATAAAGAGATCCGCATCCGCACAATAGGCGCGGACTGCCGCCCGCGACATTCCGTGATAGGTGCCGTCGTAATTCACATAACTCCAGCGGTTCCCGAGTCCGTGGGGTGTCAATGTGGCATGGATATAACGGGTTCCGTAGGTCGGATCGGGCGAGATCGCGTTCTGATCTGGGTCAAAGACACACTCGCCTGTGTCTTCGATGTAGCAGACGTCATGACCCAGTGCCCGAAGACCGACCAGATACATGAGGGAGCACCAGGTAACACCGCCGAACGGATAGCGACCGATAATCCCTGCGAACAGTACTCTCATGGTTCTGTGTATTCTGGTAGAAGCTCGTCGACGGTAGCCGGTTCGCGCCCAGGCCATCCCATGGCGAGTCGTTCGCACATCGTCCGATAGAGCGGGCTGGACACCAGCAGCTCGTCATGTGATCCGTTGGCGACCATGCGGCCAGCTTCGACTACCACGATCCGCGTCGCGTCGCGTATCGTCGACAGCCGGTGGGCTATCACGAGCGTGGTGCGGCCCGCGCTGAGCCGACCGAGTGCCTCGAACACCGCACCCTCCGAGATCGCATCGAGCGACGACGTGGGTTCGTCGAGGAGCAAGATCGGGGCGTCTTTGAGAACCGCCCGGGCGATACCGATCCGTTGACGCTCACCCCCCGATAGTGACCCCCCGGCTTCTGCGACGTCGGTCTCATAGCCCCGTGGCAGCCGAGACACAAACTCATGTACGTTCGCGGCTCGGGCGGCGGCTTCCACGTCCGCGTTGGTCGCATCCAGCCGGCCGTAGCGAATGTTGTCGGCGATGGTGCCCGTGAAGAGCACGGGGTGCTGGGGTACCAGCGCCACCCGATCACGCAATGAGCGGAGTCCGTAGCGAGTCACATCGACGCCGTCGATGAGGATCTGTCCTCGCTGGATGTCGAAGAGTCTTGGTATCAGATTCGCGATCGTCGTCTTACCTGCACCGGTTGGACCGACCAGGGCCACCACTTCACCTGGACGCGCCGCGAAGCTCACCCCGTCGAGTACCAGTCGGGTCTCGTCATAGGCGAAGCTCACGTGATCGAACTGAATATGACCGGTGATCCCACCGGCGTTGAGGCTTCCGGGGGCGTCCGCGCGCTCGGGTGACAGGCTCAAGATTTGTCGGACACGGCGCGCGCTGACCAGGGCTTGTTGGAGTGAGCCGGTGGTTCGGGCGATTTCTGAAATCGGGGTGTAGACCGCGGCAAGATACGCGACAACGACCAGGAGGCTGCCGACGGTGAGACGACCGTCGAGGACGTGCAGTCCCCCGACGGCCAGTACGAGCGCGGTGCCAATCAGCGTGACCGTCGTGACCGCGACAGAAAAGAGCGATTCTCGCCACGTCAGGTCCAGACGGGCTCGCATGGTGCGGTCTCCGACCTCAGAGAAGCGGGCCAGTTCATGCCGTTCCCGGGTAAAGCTCTTGACGGCGGCGATGGATGACAACACTTCGAGGGCTCGCTCGACCAGGTTTGACTCCAGGACTTTGACGCGCTCGGCCCGCTCGGTCATGGTGCGCGAGTGATAGCGGAGACACAGATAGAGAAACGGCGCGACACTGAGCGAGAGCATGGCCAGTGTGGCGTCCAGATAGACCAGCACACCGAACATCAGGGCGAGGTTGAAGGCGGCCACCGTGAGGGGAAAGACACCGCCGATCACCAAATCGTCGATGCAATAGGCATCGGCATCAAGTCGATAGACCGAGTCGGCCGTGCGGGCCGTGATGTGGTGGCGCAGCGGCAGGGCCTGAAGGTGCCAGAGGAGCTGCTCCCGCAGCCGGTAGATCACCCGTTGTGCCATGTCCATCTGCATCTGGGTGTGGAACATGCGTGCTGCCTCACCCCCGAGCTGCACGACCACACCGGTGATGACCACTGCGAGGAGCAGCGTGACCCGGTTGGCGACGAGACCCGACGGGAGCAAGGCGGCGGCGTCTGGGGAAATCGCGATGTTCCCGAGGACATGGTCAATGAGGACCTTCAGGGGCCACGGAGCCAGGGCCGCCAGCCCGGTCTCCGCGATGACAAGGGCGACGATGATGACGGCACGCCCGCGATAGGGACGCAAAAAGGCGAGCAGCCAGACAACGAGGCTCATGAGGTGGACCACGCGCCGGAGTTTCGTCGGACGCGGTGGGGTGCCACTACTGCACGCCGTGCTTTAACGTATAGCGGCCGTCCTGGAAGTCTCCGAACAGATCCGTGAGGAGGGGATGCACGATCGGGTCACCCTGGTGGTCCGGCTCGAGATGTCGTTCGGCCACGTAGGTGGTGTGATTCGCCCGCTCCACAAGGACGTGATACCACGGTTGGTCCTTGGGTGGCCGTGACCGCGCGACTTTCTCATACCACTCATCCGTGCCCTGAAAGGTGGCATCGACGTCAAATACGACTCCGCGATAGTCGAAACGTCGATGATGGACGAGCTGACCGACAAAAAAGCTGGCAGTGTCTCTCATAGTGCAGGTGCCCGCCGAGATTCTATGCGAAACGTAGGGCTCATAAGACCATAACAGTAGCATTCAGGCCGTCGAAACGTCCTCCATGCCGAGATGGTGACCGCCCCGCGCCGCAACCACCAGGCGTGGCGTGGCACCGTTGACGCGAGGGTAGACGCCTAGAAGTGACACCAGATGGTCGCGCCACTCCACCGCGTTGCAATCATCGAGGCGGCCCGGTCTCTGACTCGGGTGGTCGGCGTCCGGTCGGTGAGAAGCTGCTCCACCCGCCGACCGATACCGGCAATGTCATCGACCGTGGTGAGAAACCCGGTGGGCTCGTTGTCGATGAGCTTCACGTTGGAGTCGATTCCGGTGGTGACCACGGGTACCCCGGCGCGCACGGTCTCGAGGACAGCCAGTTATGGGTGTGTGCCGAGCTCATGGCATGGCATCAGCACACCCACAGCTTCGTCCAGGAGAGATACCGGGGGAATACGGAAACGAGTGAACATGGATATAGGCATACGCCGCCGCCGTGATTTGCAACTCCCACACCGGTCGCCGGTGGGGGGCAGAGTCAAGTCAAGACTGATGTTCGGACAACGCGGGGCGAGCGGCCGAAAGGCATCCAGGCAGATATCCGCCCTGTTTTCTCGTGACGGGTCGCGTCACAACAGCACCCGGTGCCGCGCCCGCGCCGACTGGGTCCGCGCGCGCGGCGTCCAACGACGAGCGTGGGCCATGGGGGATCGTCTCGGCCGTAATGCCGAGCGCACGAAGAGGGGTCTGAAAGAACTGTGTTGAGGTCACCAC
>JAYZGM010000377.1:0-21088 GCA_036336225.1 Acidobacteriota bacterium
AGTGCCGATTCCAGGTCGGGATCCACCAGGTCCGGGAACATGGTTGTCACCTGGTCGGCGATCAGCATGCCCTTATACACGATGGTCTGTGACGAGAGACTCGCCGCATAGAAGAGGTTGCGCTCTTCAAGACCAAGAGCGTCTACCTCCCGTGCCAGTCGCTTCCGAATCACATACAGTCTCCGTTCAAACCGCCGTTGAGCGTCGCCGTTTCCTTCGAGGTCAGCCGCTCGCTCAATGAACACTTGACGGATCACCGGTTCATCTTGCCGAGCCGTCTCCCCCAACGGGCTGTGGTCGGTCGGCACGTCCCGCCAGCCCAACAAGGTCTGCCCTTCCTCTTCGACGAGCTGCACAACGAGGTCTTCGACCCGCGTCCGCTCGTCCGGTCGTCGGGGTAGGAACAGCATGCCAACACCATACTGTCCTTCGGGCGGAAGTGTGACGCCACCGGTGGCTGTCTCACGACGTAAGAACTTGTCCGGAATCTGAAGGAGGAGTCCGGCGCCATCTCCCGTGTTGGGTTCACACCCACAGGCGCCCCGATGGAGTAGATTGACACCGACTTCCAGCGCCTGCTCGACGAGCGTGTGTGACCGGCGCCCCTTGATGTTAACGACAAATCCGACGCCGCATGAGTCGTGTTCGTATCGCGCATCATAGAGACCGTTGGTAATCGACTCCGGTCTCCGTTTCTGGGTTGTACTCATGCTTTTGCTCCCTGCGCGTCGCCAGATGTCGACCGCTGGCGCCGGGGTGGACGCGAGTGCCGGTCGTTGGTCGCATGCCCCCCGATGGTGGTCGGGGCGCGTGGTGGCGTATCCGCTGGGTTGACACCGAGTAGCTTCATAAACTCCGTAACCGCTGGGTTCAGACGTCGATTCCGGCGGTGCACAATGCTGAGCGGTCTGGCCAACGGAGTTTCTCCGGTTGGCAGGATAAAGGGCGCTTGCACCAGCGTCTCCCGTCGCACTTCCCGTCGCACCGTCGGCTCGGGAAGAATCGCGATGCCGGCTTCTTCGTCGACCGCCTGTTTGATGGTCTCGATATTGTCAAACTCTGCCGTGATCGACACGTCGACCCTGTGACGTCGTAGAAAACGGTCGATCTCGCGGCGGACCGGCAACTCTCGGTCGAAGGCGACAAATCGCTCCCGTGACAAGTCGGCGGGACGCACGCCACCGCGACCTCTCGCCAAAGCGACAAATCGATGAGTCGGAGGAAAGGTCACCACCATCGGCTGGTGTTTCCAGAGGATGGCGGTCAACTCGCGTCGTGGGCTGACAAACGAAATCAAGCCCAGGTCGAACCGGTCGCTCAACACCCGCTCACAAATCTCATCCGGGTGCATGTATTTGAGGTCGACGCTGGCGCCGGGGACACGCTCCCGGAATCGATCGACATGCTGGGTCAGGTCGTGAACACCGACTGAATAGATCGCCCCGAGTCGGACGGTGTGACCGGACGGATTTTGTCGCCGTCTCACCGTCTGCTCCAGATCGCGGTATCGCTCGACCAACTCCTGGCATCCCTTGAAAAACAGATGCCCCTCGGTGGTCAGCTGCCACGGGCGTTTTGACCGGTCGATGAGTTGCGCGCCGAGGTGCTTTTCCAGTTGCCGCACGGCCTGGCTGGCCGCGGATTGGCTGACGGAGTTGGCCCGTGCCGCTCGCGAGAAGCTCTGGTGACGCACGACGTCGCAGAAGATGTTCAGTGTTTCGACCTGCATGGAAGTCAGAACTCTACCACACTAAGCTAATAATCTGAGCCCGCAGTATAAGAATTTCTTATGTGTTTGTCCGGGCGAGGCCGGGCAGTGTGGTCAGACCGACTGCAGACGAGTCGACAACGTCTCGATTGGCGTCGTCTTGGGGGTGATGGCTCGGACGGTGAATCGTGCGGCCGGATCCGTGTCTGGCGAGAGGTCCCATCCGTCACCGTCGGACAACACGCCCAGAAATGACTCCAGGTCCGGTCGGAGGGCGGCGAGCGTAATCGCGTCGTTCGGGGCCAGCAAGCGGTCGTTGGCGATAAACTTGATCTCGTTGCTTCGGAATCGGACCGCATCTTCGAGGGTGGTGTCCTGTTCAAGCAGGCGAGCTGCGTGCATCAGCATTCGCGCGATGCGTGTCCACCGCTCCGCGGGGGCCCCCTCCAGCGGTTGCGTCCGAGCATAGAGTAGCCCGGGTTCGTTGTCGGTTCGGTCCAGCGCGTAGTGCCCTTCATGGGCGACCAGCAACACCGAGGGGCCGGCCGGGACGTGGGTATAGTCGGCGACGTCGATCAGGAGCCCGTCCACGGCCTGGGTCTGTATCCAGCGGTGGAAGATCGGGACGATGGCACGCGGTTTCACCACGGACCCGTTCTCCAAGAAGATCTTCAGCGCGACACGTTGCACGTCCGTGACGGCGTGCGAGTCGGAGATGGCGGTCACGCGGGGCTCCCTGACACGGACGAGGCGGTGTCGGAGGGCGGTGGTACCGGCTGGCTGGCCAAACGCGCTTGACACGCGTGGGTTGCCTCAAGAAACAACTGCGCCTCTTCGATCAATTGTCGCACTGATCCGGGGCCGGACGGTGGCGTGACACGGTCGTGACGACGGAACAGATACTGGGCGAACTTGCCACCAGCGAATCGGTCAAAGAAGATTTGGGTGTCGAAGAATCGGGCGCGAAACTCGGCCACGATCTGCGCCGGGTCGTCAGCGATGTCGATGAATTCGGTCTTTATGAGCCCCTTTGCCGCTTGGAGCATCGCCCCATAGGCGAGCTCATCCGCCCGCTCGACGTTCCCAGCCTCGAGTTCGAGCTGTGCTTCGAACACCTGGCTTTCGGCGCCGGCCAGATCGAATTCGGTCAACGAGACCACTTCACCGGCACATTCTCCTACCCCCATGTCGCCAATCCCGAACTCGCGGGGGTCGCCCCAGTCGCGATACGGTTCGGTATCGATCTCGTAGGCTGGGACGACGGTCAGATCCGCGAGCATGTCGCGGAGCGCCCGTTTCCCGACCCGTACGGTGTAGTCGTAGAACGACTCCGATGAGTTCCGGTCTTCGACGAATCGTCCCGTAATCCGTCGTACGACTTCCGGGATCTGCTTGGAGGGGACCGCAGCAACCGCCAGACCATAGGCCCCGCCGTTCTCGCTCCACTTGCCCCCGAGCACTACCTGAAAGTGCGGCACAACCCGACCCCCAACGTGACGGCTGACGCCATAGAACCCAAGATCCGAGATGTGATGCTGGCCGCACGAGTTGAAGCATCCACTGATTTTGATTCGCAAGTGCCGGACCGTTTCATCGAGCGTCTCGAGTTGCTCGCCCAGTTGTCGCTCGAGCTCAGCGGCCAGTCCTCGCGAGGAGGCGATGCCCAGCTTGCACGTGTCGGTTCCTGGGCACGCCGTAATGTCCGCGATCGACTCCGCCCCGGGCCGGGCCAGCCCGGCCGCGTCAAGCTCGCGATACACAGACGGAAGGTCGGACCCACGTACCCACCGGAGCACGATGTTTTGGGCCACGGTTGCCCGGACGGACTTACCGACGAAGCGCCGCGCGATATCCGCCAGTCGACGGAGCTGGTCACTAGTGATGTCTCCGAGGGGTAGACTCACCGTGACCACGGCGTATCCCGGCTGCCGCTGATGATAAACGTTCGTCCGAGCCCAGACATCAAATGCTGCTGACGGCGATGGGCCCTCGAACGTTGCCCCCGTCTTCAGCGGCCGTTCAGCGTAGTGGGGGAGCTCGTCGAGATAGGCGGTCCACCGTGCGTCCGGGGGCAATTGGGCGCGTTCCTCGAGCACGAGGCGTCGGAATTCATCGAGTCCCAGTTGGGCAACCAAAAACTTGATGCGGGCGCGCGCTCGATTTTTCTTCTCTCCGAGTCGAGCAAACACACGGGACATGGCCTGGAGGGTTGGCAAGATGTCCTGCTCGCCCATAAACGGGTCAAAGAGCACGGCCTGATGCGGAACCGCTCCGAGTCCCCCGCCCACATAGACCTCGAATCCCCGTTGGGTGGCTCCGTTCTCCTCGCGGGTGACGGCAATAGCCCCGAAGTCATGCATGTTGACGAGCCCGCAGGCGTGTTCGCCGCATCCCGAGAAGGCCACCTTGAACTTCCGGCCGAAGTTCTGGGCATCTGGGTGACCGAGCAGGAACCGCATGGCGGCTTGCGCGTAGGGGGTGACGTCGAACGTCTCATCACGACACACCCCGGCGATCGGGCAGGCGGTGACATTGCGGACCGTATTCCCGCACGCCTCCCGTGTGGTAATCCCGACCGCCGCGAGTCGTCGCATTAACGAAGGCGTGTCGTCGATGTGCACGAAATGCAACTGGACATCCTGTCTCGTCGTGATGTGGCAGATGCCGTCGCTGTATTCCTCAGCGAGGTCACCGAGTGTGTCCATCTGTGCCGGCGTGAACCCCCCGAACGGGATCTTGATCCGCTGCATGCCCGGCGCGTCCCAGACGGTGTCGGGGCCCTTCGTGCGTCCGTTTGACGGAAACGTCAGCATCTTGACGCCAGTGCCGTCGTTGCGTTGCCCGTTGTCGTAGCGTTGCCCGTAGGCACCGCGGCGAAGACGAGTCTCGGCGAACACTTTGTCGTCGATCTTGCCTTGACGTTTTAGAGCGATCTGATTCTCGAATGTATCGATTTCCCGCCCGAGCTCGACCGGAATGCGGTCGCCGAGCTTGGTCTTCCAGCTCATCTGTCAGCCCTTTCGTTCGACCATCGGTAGTGCTGCGACCTGTGTCGTTCCGAGCAGCGAATGAAGATCGACAACCCGGCCGATGACGATGGTGCCGGGCCGATCTGGTTCGGCCGGGTGCGGAGCGGTTCCCAGATCACCGAGTGACCCGATCCAGGTGGGGCTTTGCCCGACGCCAGCGACACACACGATGGCCGCCGGGGTATCGGCGGGCCATCCGTAGGACATGAGCCACCCGGCGATCACTGCCCGTTGCGCCATCCCCATCAACACAACCAGTGTCACCGATGCAGGGGTGATGCCAGCCAAGACCGGGCGAAAGACCGAGGCATCGTGGCCTGACATGACGAGAAACGACGATGCCATGCCTCGATGGGTCAATGGAATACCGGCTCCTGCGGGTGCGGCAATCGCTGTGGTCAGCCCCGAGACAATCTCATAGTCGACCCCGGCGGCCCGTAGTGCGAGTGCCTCCTCGGCCCCCCGCCCCAGGACAAAGGGGTCGCCCGATTTCAAACGCACGACGCGACGCCCGCGTCGGGCCGCGCGGATCATCACCTGGACGATCGTGTCCTGCCGCACTGATTGGCGTCCGGCTCGTTTTCCCACACAGAACCATTGTGCGTTGGTTGCCAACGAGATGATGTCCGAGGACACCAGGGCGTCGAACAGAACCAGCTCCGCCGACCCGATTCGGTCGTGGGCCTTGAGGGTCAGTAGCTCCGGATCTCCGGGGCCGGCACCGACCAGCGAGACAAATCCGCGCGGTCGAGATTCTGGACTCATCACTCCCGATCGTCGTAGAGGGCGGCCAGCGCACGCCAGAGCAACGGGCGACGTTCGTTCATCGGTATGGCGTTCATGGTCCACTGAGCCCGCTGGGTGTCGGCCGTTTCGAGCCAGCGTTGGACTTCTGACTCAGGCAGCAACCTTTCGAATGCCTCTCGGATCAGGCCCGCGAGGGCGGGGGCCCGGCCGTCAGTGGAGATTGCCACCGTTACCCCTCCGCGTCGGACCACCCCTCCTAGATACACGCTCGCGTGCTGCGGATCGTCCACGGCATTGACAAACAGCTGTTTCAGCTTTGCCGCCTCCGCGACTCGTCGATTCACATCCGGGGGCGCGGCCGCCACCACGAGCCACGCCTGCTCAAGGTCGGTGGGCTTGAACTCTCGGTTGTGGATGGTGACCTCGGCGGCCTTGATCTCCGCACTGACTTCTGGTGCCACCACTGTGACGCGCGCCCCCGCTTCGAGCAGGGCTTGGAGCTTATTGGTCGCCACGGTGCCGCCTCCCACGAGGACGACCGGTCGCCCCTTGAGCTTTAGAAAGGCGGGAAACAACGGCCAAGTCATGGAGCGTGCCTACCTCGTGTCCCATCCCGGACGTTCGCAGTATCAGTGGTAGACGGGACAGTACCTTGCCAGCCGGGTCTGGCACCGTTCTCGGTGCGACGCGGGGTTTTACCACGGGCTGCTAGCGGCTACCGCCTCCACCGGGGTGACAGGTGAGTGTAGACCAGACTCGTTCGTGGCGCAGCCACGCCATCGGCCGGCGCGGTCGTCCTCGCCGTCGCTGACCCGACTGGTGCAGGGATGATATCCGCTACTCGGAAACCCGTAATCATGCAAGGGATTGTAGGGCACTTCGTGGCTCAGCAGGTGTGACCAGACGTCCTTCTTGGTCCATCGGACCAACGGATTGACGTTGCTTAGTCCAAACTCCTGATCCCATTCGACGGCGAGCGCGTGGGCGCGGTGAATGGTCTGGTCTCGTCTGATCCCGGTGATCCACGCATCAAAGCGGAGGAACTCCGCCGTGAGCGGTGTCACTTTGTGGATGTTACAGCACCGGTCCGGATCGTGGCTCCAGAGCTCGCGACCATACACGCGGTTCTGCTCTTCCGCCGTGAGCGACGGACGAGCCCCACGAATCGTCAGTTCGTATCGGTCTTCGAGCTGGCTCCACAGCGTGTAGGTTTCCGGGAACAGCAGACCTGTGTCCAAGGCGAAGAGGTCGATCGGGAGGCGATGTCGACCGATGAGGTCGATCAGGACACACTCCTCCGCACCAAAACCGGTCCCGAACGTCAGACGGCTATCAAACGTGTCAACCGCCCAGCGGAGGATATTCAGCGGAGATGCCGTTTCGAGGGCGCGACCACTGGTCACCGCATCCATTGGGGGTCTCGATAACGTCGGTTTTCTCATTTGTGCTCCTGACCCGGGACCACCAATGCCGGTTCCGTCGTGCTGGCGTGGTGACCGGCTTTCGTCCCAGGCTGGGCTGGTTCCACACCCGTTCGTGAAAGTAGTCCAGCGTCATCTTGGTGACCGCCTTGAGCGAACCGACCGTCAGCGCGACGTTTGTCCGACCGGTAAAGGCGTAGGCGAGCAGCATCGTCGTGGTTGTCGGTGATCCTCCACGACACTGACGTCGCCACCGACCGCCAGGCAGATTCTTCAAACATTTCGCACTCCAGCGAGACACACACAAGAAAAGCCCGGGGCCACTGTGGCCCCGGGCTTTCGGTCTCTCGCGTCTGGTAGTTAGCTATTCTTGTTGAGCGTTACCGCCGCACGACCGTCAGCTTGGGGGCCCAGCGGGCCTTGGGACAACAGCAGGTCAGTGCGACACACGTCACAATACGTTCTTTATACACTGTGTTGCGACCGTCCACCAACCCTGTAGAGCTCTACTCCGATGACGCCCTTGTGACGAACCCGAACGCCAGAGAGAACAGGAGAAACGCGACCAGCCAGTCGATTCTCACGCCGAACACTATGAGATCGAGTGGTGGGTAAGCGACCGCCATGGTCTCGACCAGGTGAGTGGCGGCCAGTGGGCGTTCTCCCGGATACAGGAACGTATCGACCACGCCTCGACCGTCTGTCGTTGCACGACTGGGCCCCACCGAGGCGCAGTCCTGAGCGGTATGTCGAGGGTAGAGGCCCCGACCTGAAGCAGCAGTTTGTGATGACCGCAGTCATCCACTCGAAGACGCCACGCTACCTCCCGGTCGGCTCGGATTCGTACGGGCGGTGTTTCCAGGGTCACGCCGGTCGGCACGTCGAGCACAATCGGTTGATCCAGTGAGGAGGCATCCCGCCGTATAGCTTTGACGACGGCCGGTTTGCCTGGCGAAGTGGCCGGGCCGCGAACCGGAGGTCGAGCTGGGTCATGATGAGAAGCACCGGCATCGTCATAATCAGCATCGGTGCCAACGCGAGACGCATGAATCGGAGGGTGTCGACGAAGATCACTCGCTGGAGACGTAGCACGACCCCGATATCGTGCGGAAACAGCTTCACGCCAGACAGGTTTCCACGTACACGGCCCCGCACGCTTCGGATGCGGTCCTGTTGAGACGTTTTCCCAAAGAGCCAGACCAGAAACATGCCGGCGGCGGCCGAGATCGCCGCAAGTGGCCAGATTGGCGTGAGGCCTCGAAGCGGCCAACAGATCAGCGCCACCGGGCTCTCCCCGGCGCTCTAACATCTTTCATCGCGACGCCAGCACTTCCTGCGTACTTCGGCGCACAAAAACGATCTTGTAATGGTGGTGGGAGGGCAGATGCTCGAGGAGGAACGATAGGACCTTGACGCACTTGCCACCGGCCGCGGCGAGCCAGGACGGGTCACCGTCCTTGTCAAGCTCCTTGACCCGTTCCAGCTCGTGCTACCCCTGGGATTGTCGCCGTCAACCTCACGAATCCCACCGGCCGCGATCATGCTTATGAGCATCGATGTATCTGAGCGCGGGAGACCGGACACCACGACCACGGCCTGGGTGACGTCAGGCACCTGACGACCAAACCACCGGTGAGCAGCCCCGTCACGGCGGTGTTTCGATCGATGACCGAAACCCCGTCAAGACACGACGGTTCAGGCTCGCACACCGGGCTGGTAGACTTCGGCCGCATGGTCGCACTTCACGCGGTGAACGAGGTGGCGATTCGCGCCGGTCAGGTCGTGGGCGAGCGGTATCTGGCCCAGGATGCCTGGGTACGCCGAAAGGCGGATGGGTCACCGGTGACCGACGTGGATCTGGCGGCGGAGGCAATCATCCGGGAGGGTCTCACGGGTCTTGAGCCAGAGATCCCGTATGTGTCCGAAGAGCATGACCTCCCGCCCTACGAGGTCCGTCGCGGCTGGACCCGGTACTGGTTGGTGGATCCACTCGACGGAACCAAAGAGTTCATCAACCGCACTGACGAATTCACCGTCAACATCGCGCTGATTGAGCACGGGGAGCCCACCTTGGGTGTGGTGTTCGCACCGGTATCCGGCGTGCTGTACTACGCGCAGGTCGGGAAGGGGGCGTGGAAACGCGACCGGGACGGTCAGGAGCGACGTCTTCGCTCGAGTCTTGCGGATCCATCCAGGCCGCTACGAATCGTCGAAAGCCGGTCACATCCCAGTCCGGCGCTCGACGCCTTTCTCAAGCCGTTCATCATCGCGGAGCGCGTGAAGAGCGGAAGCTCATTGAAATTCTGTGTCGTCGCCGAAGGCGGAGCCGACGTCTATCCCCGGTTGGGGCCCACCATGGAGTGGGATGTAGCGGCCGGCGACTGCGTGTTTCGCTGCTCCGGACAGCCCGACCCGCACCCCAGCACGCTTGTCTACAACAAGCCGTCGCTCAGGAATGGTCCGTTCGTGATCGGCTTGCCGCTGGACACCTACGAGCTCCCCGAATCTTCGTGACAGACCAGCTCATCGCCCCGCATGGTGGGACGCTCGTTTCCCCGTTCGCGGATTCGGTGCGTGTCGACACGATCAGGTTGGAGTCGCGGGACTAGGTGTCGCACCATCTCACCCCGCGCCGGCTTTGTGACCTGGAGCTGTTTCTTGACGGAGCGTCTTCGCCGCCGTCTGCACCCTCATGCGGCTCGTCGATGGCACGCTGTGCCCATCCCGATCACGTTCGATCTTGCAGAGGCGATGGCCGACAGGCTGTCGCGCGGTGATCCGGTCGCGGGTCTGACCAAGCCGGATGATGTTGACCGCTACATCCGGATAAGGCGCTACGAGGCGTCGCTTTTGCGGTATCCGCCGGACACGGCGATGCTCTCGTTGCTCCCTTTGGCGCCGTGGATGGGTGGGTTCCGCGAGGCGACGTGGCACGCCATCATCCGAAAGAACCACGAAGGCACCCCCCCTCGTCGGCGGCAGGGTTGTACGCTCCTGTTTGCCCGGTTGTCCGGTTCCGGGAAATCGACCATCGCCAACGCGCTGCTGGTCAAGCTGCTCGAATTGGGTGGACGTCGGGTCACGTTGCTCGACGGTGAGGTGGTCCGCAAGGACCTCTCGTCTGAGCTCGGGTTCTCGCGGGAGCACCGCGATCTCAACGTTCGGCGGATCGGCTATGTTGCTTCAGAGATCACCAAGAAAGGGGGCGATCTGCGCGCCGATCGTACCGTATGACAGTGTGTGGAAGGAGGTGCGTGGGATGATTGCCCCTTTGGAGGCTTCATGATCGTGTATGTGGCGACCTCGCTGAAGGAGTGTGAGCAGCGAGACCGTAAGGGGCTTTTATGCCAAGGCTCGGGCTGGAATCATCAAGGAGTTCACCGGTATCTCCGATCCCTACGAGGAGCCGGCGGACGCCGAGATCACGATCGACACCACGGACGTGACGGCCGAAGCGGCCGCGCAATAGGTCATCGAGTACCTTGAGCGGGAAGGCTATGGCGATGAGCACGCGTTGTAGCAGTCAGGCAACACGATTCCAGCGGGCGGTCGACCGATTCGATGCAGTAAACGCGGAAGACCCGAATCACGAGCTGGTTGACGGGGTGTCGCACCCGAAAGAGCTCGTCTACGGGCGGCGCATGACCGCTCGTCTAGACCAGTTCGAACCGGAGGCGTCGGAGGCGGTGCGACTGGCCACGCGGGCACAGCACATTCGACGCTGGACGATGCCGCGGGCTGACTACCCGGTGGGGCGCGATGGCTATCGACGATGGCGCACCGACCTTGGACGGTTCCATGCCGATACCGCGATGGCGATCTTGCGTGAGGTCGGGTATGACGCGGATATGGTCGATCGTGTCGGAGCCTTGCTGCGGAAGGAGCGTCTGAAGATGGATTCTGATGCTCAGCTTCTTGAGGATGTGATCTGTCTCGTATTCCTCGAACATTACCTGGCCAACTTCGCATTAAAGCACGATGAAGAAAAGCTACTGGGCATCCTACGCAAAACCTGGCGAAAGATGTCCCAGACCGGACACCGGGTGGCGCTGGCACTCGACCTGCCGGCTGACCTGAGAGCCATGGTGGAGCGAGCCATCACGGGCGGGTAGTCGTCACTGGCCCGGGGCGACGACGCCACCAGGCGGCCACGAGGCTCCCAACAAGCGAGTGAAACACGCTGGCAATGGCACTTGGTATCGCCACGAGCGGGTTCGCGAAGTTTTGTTGCGCGAGTACAACACCTAACCCCGTGTTTTGCATGCCGACCTCGATTGATACCGTTCGCGCGGCGACCTCTCGTTTGAGGACAACCTTGCCGGCGGCATATCCCACCAGGAAACCTAACGTGTGCAGGGTGATGACGGCCAGCACAAGTCGTGGCCCTGATTCGATGATCTGGTCGCGCCCGCCGCCGATCACCGATGCCACGATCATCGTGATCGCGACGGTCGCCACCAGTGGCGCGAGTGGCAGGATCGTGTCAATCGCCCTGGGGAAACGCCATTTCAACAACGCACCCGCTGAGACGGGCAGGATGACCACCTGAACCGTGCTCAGGAGTAACCCACCGGCAGGCACATCGATCCGGTTGCCGGCGAGGAACTCTGTCAGGATCGGAGTCATCACCACGGCTAGCATCGTCGACAACGCGGTCAGCGTCACCGACAACGCGACGTCGGCCCGGGCCAGGAAGGCAATGACGTTCGAGGCCGTCCCGCCCGGACAGCACGAGACCAGCACCAGCCCGATGGCGAATGGCGTCGGAAGCGCAAACACGTAGCCAAGACCCCAACCGAGGGCCGGCATCACGGTGTATTGCAGCAGCACGCCTGGGAGGACCCGCGCGCGCTCACGCGCGACGCGTCGAAAATCGTCGAACCCAAGCGTCATCCCCATGCTGAGCATGATGACGCCGAGACCGATTGTGATGAACGAACCGCTAAACCACGTGAAGAGTCCAGGTCGGATCAGGGCGGCGACGCCGGCAGCCAGTACCCACAGTGGAAACGCCGCGGTGAGGGCAGAGAGTATGCGCAACAGGTTGCATTGTATAGCGACGAGGAAAGGAGCAGGGTGTGGCGTTGGCCCCGTTAGGGAGACGCCGGTCATCCTCGCGGCAGGCGACAAGAGCCTCCGGGCCGAGGCCACAGCCAGCGGAGTGCCGCCAACCGGTGTCTTCAGCCGCCCCCGACGAGTCACCGAGATGCTGGGAGAGTTCTGGCAACCCGTCGCAAAAACCCCGCTGCAACCCGCCTGGACGGCGTCGCTCCTCGGTTGAGAATGCCCAATGCTCCCTCGTCGCGCCTTGCCAGATCGGACACCGCGCCGCGGGCTTCTTCCACGAATTCCTGTTACAGGACACTAGTTGAGCCGACGTTCTGTCTCCGGATCTGAGCTGCTGGCGCATCCGAGCAGGAGGGTGCGACCGATCGTCGAGGCAAGGGTGTCGTGAGGTCAGAAGATAGAACACCCAGCCTTAGAGGCTCGGGAAACAACACGCGGACCTCTCTCCGGACTCGCCTGCGTCGTTTCCTCAGCGGTACAGAGCTCGCTCGACTCCTGCGGGAACAAGTGGTCGCACGGTAGTCCGGGCACCGGCGGCCTCGACAACGAGGACGGGTCCTGATATCTAGACACGTGTGAGTATCGGCTTGACGACCACAACGATCGCCATTACCGGGGGGCGGGGGTTCCTTGGCTCCTACGTGTGTGAGGAACTCGTGGCGGCGGGTGTGTCCGAGGACCAGCTGCGACCGGTTGGCAAGGACGACTTCGATCTGCGCGACAAGGCCCAGGTAGCCGCGCTCTACCGGGAACTTGCGCCTGACGTCATGATTCACCTTGCCGCCGTCGTCGGGGGCATCGGCGCCAACCGCGAGAATCCTGGGCGGTATCTGTACGAGAACCTGGCGATGGGTACGGAGTTGATCGAAGAGGGCCGGCGCTACGGGAAGCTCCGGAAGTTCGTTGGTATCGGGACCATCTGCGCTTACCCAAAGTTCACACCGGTCCCGTTCCACGAGGACGAGCTGTGGAACGGCTATCCGGAAGAGACCAACGCGCCGTATGGTCTGGCGAAAAAGATGATGTTGGTGCAGCTGCAGGCGTACCGACAGCAGTACGACTTTCCCGGCGTGTTCCTGCTGCCGGTGAACCTCTATGGACCCCGCGACAACTTCGACGTCGGCTCGAGCCACGTCATCCCCGCGCTGATTCGAAAACTGGATGAGGCGATCGAAGGTGGACACGACGAGGTGACGCTGTGGGGCGACGGCTCGCCGACGCGGGAGTTCGTCCACGCCCGGGACGCCGCGCGCGGGATCGTGTTGGCGACGGAGCGCTACACCGACACCGATCCGGTGAATATTGGCGCTGGGATGGAGATCTCCATTGCCGATCTCGCCACACGGCTCGCAGAGATTATGGGATACCAGGGACGGGTCTCGTGGGACACGACGAAGCCGAACGGGCAGCCGCGGCGCATGCTTGACGTGACGCGAGCGAGGGAGCGATTCGGGTTTGTAGCTGAGATCGGTTTCGAAGCCGGCCTCAAAGAGACTGTCGCGTGGTGGCGCGAGAAGAAGGCACGGCTCGTCGCCGGGGACGCGCCGTAGTCGGTGGGCTTTGCCCTACCTGATGAACGTGAGAAACCAGAGGCAGTAGGCATCGAAGTAGGCGATCCATCCGGTCCGTGATCGCCACCATGCCCGCGGATTGATCTCGGCCGGCGTCACGGCGTGTATCCGGAGATCGACGGCGGCTCCATCCAGACCTCGGCGCAACGCGTTTCTCGCGACCCGGCTTTGCGGCCTCGAGGTGACCACGATTCCGCGGCGTGGTCGATGGCCGGTAGCCAGCGCTTGCCCCAGTTCCACATCGGTGTCGACGGGTGGGCCGATCGTCGCAATCGCGTTGGCCGGGCCGCCCTGCGCTTCGAGAAGTCGACGCCAGATCTGGTGGGTGGGTGGTAAGAACCCCAGTTTCACGAGCCGAGTGGGCCGCTCTCTGTAGAGGATCACGCGCGGGGCGAGCTGTCGGCGATAGAGGTCGGCGACGGCGGCGGACGTTGAATCGAGCTCGTGGTAGAGCGGGAAGATGAAGTCGGCGTGCTCCAGCTGGTTTGGGCAACGGCGTGTGCGCCGGACGACGCGGAGGGTGTCATGGCACGTCGACCAGCCGGTTGCGGCCATGCACCCACCGGCGACGGGGAGAGGTGATATCGGTCATCCGCATTCGCCGTCCGCAATAGGCGGTCTGTTTCACCGGCGCGTGTTCATAATGAATCATCAGCGCCACGTTGGCCAGTACGGTCTCCCGATGGTCGTGCATCCATCGGGAGCCGGGTAACCCGAGGCCGTGCCTAGGTCTTTAATCGGAATCGCGGCTCACGTTCCCGGAATCGGTGTTCAAGATCGTCCGAAATACACACCCGGACTCAACCCAGGAAGGAACAGGGTGGCATGACGTTCACACCAAGTCTGCTGGAGGGTCGTAGCGCATTGGTCACCGGTGGCGGCACCGGAATCTGTCGTGGGATCGCACTCGATTTGGCGAAACATGGTTGCGATGTGGCCGTCGTCGGCCGCCGGGCCGAGCATCTCGAGCAGACGGCGGAAGGAATACGAGGAATGGGTCGAAAGGGGGTGGCGGTGGCGGCCGATGTTCGGGACCCGGCCGCGGTCGACAGGGCCGTCACTCGCAGTGCCGAGGCATTGGGGCGGTTGGACATCCTCGTCAATGGTGCGGCTGGTAACTTTCTCTGCCTCGCCGAGCATCTCTCCCCCAATGGGTTTGGGGCGGTCGTCGACATTGACCTCAAGGGTACATTTCACTGCTCCAAGGCGGCATTGCCTCATCTCAAAAAACAGGGCGGGACCGTCCTCAATATCAGCGCGACACTCCACTACCTCGGCACACCGGCCCAGCTGCACGTCGCGTCGGCGAAAGCGGGAGTCGACGCGTTGACGCGTGTGCTCGCCGTTGAATGGGGGCCCTACGGGATTCGCGTCAATGGCATTGCCCCGGGGCCGATCGCAGACACGGAGGGTGTCCAACGTCTCCTCGACGATGACGCGAGGCGGCGGGCGGCGGAGGCGACCCCAATGGGTCGACTCGGCCTCATCGACGATGTCAGCCAGTCGGCTCTGTTTCTGTGCTCCGATGCTGCGGCCTACGTCACCGGGGTGACCTTGGTGGTTGATGGGGGCTTGTGGCTGACCGCGAACCGCGGGGTGTTTGCCGCGCCGCCGGAGTCGCCTCTCGATCCTGCACAGTGAGAACGGGCGAGAGAAAAGGGGCTCCGTGTCCGCGTCCGACCTAAAGCTTTGGGTCGATGCAGGCGGCTTTGCCAGGACCTGGTGGACCGGTCGACTGGTCGCTGTCATCGGACGACGCGACGTGAGCATCGGCGGCCAGCCGCAGTGGTCATGGGCCATCGGTTGGTTGCACGGCGTTGAGCGCAGAACGGTCCAATTCGTTTGCCTGATCGATGATCTTCGCATAGGCCCGGGCGACGGCTTCGAGCCCCGTCTCGGGCACCCAGGCCGGGATGTCCTGGTTGGTGTGTTTGATTTCCGGTGAACGGATGATTTGGATCGACGGCAGGTCGCGCGCCACGCTGCCCATTTCGCCGGCGGCCCGGTCCTCCATGTGATCCCAGACCGCCACCCCAAACGTGTGATACGCGTCGAGCACCAGGTCGACCAGCTGGTCGCTGCCATGCACCCACCAGCGACGGGGAGAGACGATATCGGTCATCCGCATTTGCGGTCCCCAATAGACGGTCTGTTTCACCGATACATGTTCACAGTTGATCATTAATGCCGCGTCGGCGAGCGCAGTCTCCCGGTGGTCGTGCAACCATCGGGAGCCGGGTGACCCGACGTGGTGCCCGGCGGTGCCGACAAAGATGATGTTGCGACGTCGTTCCGCAGCCGGGCGAGCCGCAAAGTGCTCGGCGAGCGTCAGCATGACCGAGATGCCCGAGGCGTTGTCGAGCGCGGCCTCGAAGTACCCATCCAAGTGCGCCAGCACGTAGATGTCTTCGTCCGTCGTGCCGGGCAACGTTCCCAAGATGCTCGAGGTCGTCAGACCGTCCCGATAGTCGATCTCGACCTCCATGTGGACCTGTATGGTCTCGCCGCGGCCAAACAGTTCCTTGACCGTGTTGCCGTCCTCGTAGCCCATGAAGGCACCCGGGGTCGTAATGTCGGCTCCCAAACCTTGCCAGATCATAAAGTTGTCCGAGATGCCATAGATCACAACAATGGCGGCGGCTCCGAAGTCCTGGGCTCGCCGGATGGCGTCTTCCCACCGGGCCCCGGCCGAGTGGCCCATGGACCCGGGGGCCGGAATGCTGTGGATAAATACCGCTTTGCCGGCCACCTCACGATCCTGAAAGTCGGCGGTGGAGCCGGTGCCGACCCAGACCGCTTCGAGCGTGAGCGGGCCATGTGTCGGATGCGACCGCAACGCTGGCACCAACGAGTCGAAGCGATACACCTGTCCGCCCGCGGCGATGCTGACGTCGTAGCTCGCGGGAAACCACTGCGTCGGGAGATCGAACTGCTGCGAGCGGATGTCAGAGAGTCCGAGGGCTCGAAACCTGCGTTCGACGTATTCACGCGCCATCGCTTCCCCGCGCGTGCCGGCGATACGGCCCCAGTAGCGTGTGCGGTCATTGCGGTTGGCGAGCGAGATGTCGGTGATGTCGGTGAGGAGTCGTTTCATCTCCGCCCCGTCTATCGACGCATACCGTTGGTCAGCCGCTGACAACGGGAGTCGAATATACGCGTCCTCTCGGAGGTTGCCATCTGGTTCAAGACGCCGGCTCTGAGCCCAGACGGCGTCGACCACCACGACCGTCGCCAACGCCGCGATCCCGAACACCGTCCGCCACGTCATCCGTTGCCTCATGTCGGTCTCCTCCATCCACGACGGCGCGGGCTCGGTACCGTCGTTCTACGGGCTCATCATATGTCACCCTATCGGGGGTATCCGGGACGAAGTCGTTTCTGTCCAGACCAACGGACCAGACAACCATGACCTCGACCAGCCCGTTGTCCGACGAGCCATCAGCGCCGAAGCGCTATCACGAGCTGGCCGGCTGGTGCCGCTGCTCTCGAGTCCCGATGACTACGTCGAGGAAGCCGAGTTTTTGGCCGCGTCCTTTGTGAAGCGGGTGATTCACCGGCACGGACCGTGCTCGAGTTGAGCAGTGGCGGTGGGAACAACGCTTCACATCTCAAGTTGCGTTTTCATCTCACCCTGGTCGAGCCGTCCGATGGGATGCGGCAGCTCAGCGAGGGGCTGAACCCCGAGTGCGAGCACCTCCCCGGGGATATGCGCGACGTCCGGCTCGGGCGCGAGTTCGACCGAGTCTTCATGATTCACGATGCCATCTGCTGTATGAGGATCGCAGGTGATGTGCACCGCGCACTGGAAACGGCGTTTGTCCACTGACGTCCGGGTGGTGCCGCGCTGTTCGCGCCCGATCACGTATGCGAGACGTATCGTGACGGGGTTGATGACGGTGGCCACGAGGGTGCGGGCCGTGCGCTCCGGTATCTCGAATGGACCTGGGATCCTGACCCGTCGGACACCATGTATATCGTCGACTACGCGTGTCTGCTTCGTGATCGGCGGGGTCGAACCCGGGTGGTCCACGGTCCACACGTGGAGGGGGTATTCCCGCGGCACTCTGGCTTCGTGTGCTCGCTGAGGGTGGCTTCACCGCGAAGGTCGTACTATTCGAGCACTCCGAGCTTGAGGCCGGTTCTTACGAGCTGCTTGTCGGTGTCTGGTCTCGATGAGGGAAGCCGCAGGATCATACGCGGTGGTAGTCGCCTTGCCAATCCGTGACCAGCTTCTTGATCGGCGTCGCCGCGGTGATGTTCTCGTCCAACACTTTGCGGGCCAGATCCGGGAGCTCCTTGTCGCTCGCGAATCGGAGCCCGACCATTTGCGTGGGCGTGAACTCGTGGATCCGCGACTGCAGGTCGTCCGGGAGTAAGTCCTTCATGCGAAGCCGCATCTCTAGCCGGATCACCCGGTCTTGGGCCCCGAGGGCGAACAATCGAGCGTACAGAAACAGAACCACCAGCGCGATGGCCACAAGCACGTTGAGAACGGCTTGAAACGAGATGCCGCCGAGCGGTGGGGGACCAAACAGTCCGTAGATCGCCCAGCCTGCATTGAGAAGGAAGATCGGGGCGGCGACATAGTGATACGCCGGCACAAAACGCGCATGGTTCGCGAGATTCTGTCCTTGGTCGGCCATCGTCTTCCTTGTCTCGAGAGTAAACGCCGGCCATACGCCGGCTAGGAATCCACTTCACTATAGACTATCGGTCGAATGTCCGTGGCGAGGAGGTCTTTAATGAACGACTTGGCGTCGAAGCAGTGTGTCCCGTGTCGCGGCGGGGTCCCGCCGTTGACCGGCGTTCCGTTAGCCACGTTTCAGCAAAAGGTGGGTGGCGATTGGAAGGTTGTTGAGCAACATCACCTAGAGAAAGACTTTGGGTTCGATGATTTCCGACAAGCGCTAGATTTTACGGTCCGGGTTGGCGAGATGGCGGAGGAGCAAGGTCATCACCCCGACATTCTGCTGACGTGGGGCAGGGTCCGAGTCACCATCTGGACCCACAAGATCGATGGCCTGACGGAAAGCGACTTCGTGTTCGCGGCCAAGGCCGACCAACTGGTGGTGGGCTAGTCGCTCCACGTCACGGCGTTGCCAATGGCGATCTGACCATCGTCGAGTACTTCGGCGAACACTCCGCCACGCCAACCGCCGTCAAGCGCCTTGCGTAGTCCCGGCTCCGACTCGTCCATCTGCTCGCACGGACGTGTCTCTCCTCGGATCCGGAGCCGACATCGACCGATCATGAGCACTCGGTCTCGTGTGTTGGCCAGCGTGACTCCGCTCACCAGTAGATTGGCGCGTCTGATGCGTGGGTTAACCGGGTTCCCAAGCTCCTCGACCACCTGATCCCAATCGGCGGTTGCCATCACGGTGACCTGTCTCCAGCCGCCCTGATCGGCATTGCCGACGAGACCTTTGTCCGACCGCGTTTCGGCCCGTTCGACTGCGTCCATCGGGCCTCCGTGGAACCTCTTGATCCAAATTTGTTCGAGTTGTCCCATCTGAGTGCTGTCCTGATGTGTAAAGCGAAAGCGGTGGCGACCCATCCGGACGAGAACAGACGACCATTACCTCAAGCCGGAAGTCTTCGGTCGCCCTGATGATAAGATCAAAGGTTCATGAGTACGGACAGTATGACAGCAAAAACCGACGCGGCCAGCGCGCCGACCGCACTCGACGATTGGGTGCGCGAGATCATCGAGTGGCACTTTAACCCAGACACCGGATGCCCGTTCTGGCTCGATTGGGCCCGTGACGCTGGTTGGGACCCGCGTCAAGAGGTCCGGAGCTTTGACGACCTGACGAAGTTCCCTCATTTCAAAGACGAAAAGCTTCGAGGTGGTCCGGTACGCCGTTGGGTTCCAAAGGCGTATGCCGATCGACCGACGTTTGTGTTCGAGACCGGGGGCACCACCGGGATACCTAAGAGCCGGGTGGCACAAAAGGACTTCAGAATCGATTACGAGCTCTTCTCAGACACGCTGCCTAACGAGCACTTTCCCCGCGGCAGTAACTGGCTAATGCTGGGACCGAGTGGCCCTCGTCGCCTGCGACTTGCGGTGGAGCACTTGGCGCAGCATCGCGGTGGCATTTGCTTCTGCGTCGATCTGGACCCTCGATGGGTCATCAAGCTCATCAAGAAGGGCTGGATGGAGCATCTGAAGGCGTATCAGGAGCACGTCATCGACCAGGCGGTTACGGTACTGTCAGCTGGACACGACATCAGGTGCATGTTTGCCACCCCGAAATTGCTCGAAGCCTTGGCCAACCGGCTTGAAGCCGATGGGTTTAGTTTGAAAGAGGCCGGGATCACGGGCATCTTTGCAGGTGGGACGGAATTCACCCCCCAGTGGAATCGTTTTGCGCACGAGGAGTTGCTCGACGGCATCTATATGACGCCCACCTACGGCAACACCCTCATGGGGCTGGCGGCGAGCCCGCCCAGCGGTCCGGAGAACGGCTACAAGATTACCTACTACGCTCCGCAACCCCGCGCCGTTCTACAGGTCGTTGATCCGGACAATGCCGATCGGGTCGTCGAGTATGGCGAGACGGGCCGGGTGATGCTGACCACCCTGACAAAGGAGTTCTTCGTTCCTCGGTTCCAAGAGCGTGACGAAGGTGAGCGGGAACCGCCGTGCGAGCAATACCCGTGGGATGGCGTGAGCGGGGTACGCCCGTTCAGCCGTTTGGCGTCGGCCACGACGGTCGGCGTGTATTAAACAGTTCGTTTCCGCTCTATGAGCGGTTTTGCACAATCAGGGTATATCGTGATTCATTTTCCGATTCTTCGGTGGGGACAGGAATACAAGAGCCTGGAGGCGACCCAGGTCCATCACTTCGCGACCGGAGAGCCGGTGGCTGAGGTGAGCCAGGCAAATCCCGGCATCGTGGCTCGCGACCTGCGCAAGGGGGCCACTCGGGCTCGCGAAGTGTTGCGCGAGATTCCGTGCGCCGACTTGTTGAATATGGTCAAGAAAGGCGGTGAGCTTTTCAAATCAGCGGAGCTTCCGCTCGGCGACGGCGTCCAGACCCCAGATGACTTCGTGCGTCAGCAGTCGGCTACGACGGGGCTGCCTGAGCATCTGTGTCGTATGAACATGGGAAAGCTCGAGTATGTGTTGAGTCATCTAGACGATGTGCTCACCTCCCTGACCCGCAGACTGGACTACGACATTCTTACCCGCGGTTATGGCGAGGAAGACGGTGTCATGCGGAGCTACCAGGCTACGACGCCGGTGCTGGGGATGGTGTTACCCTCGAACTCACCCGGTGTCCATAGTTTGTGGCTGCCGATCATTCCGCTCCAAATCGGGCTCGTGCTCAAGCCCGGGCCCCAGGAGCCGTGGACGCCGTGGCGTATGGCACAAGCGTTCTTTGCGGCTGGGGTGCCCCGCGAGGCGATCGCGCTCTATCCGGGGTTGGGTGAGGTTGGGGCCGCCGTGCTGAACAATAGCCCGCGGAGTCTGATTTTTGGTGGTACCGCCACGGTCGAGCAATATGCGGCCAACCCCGGAGTTCAGGTGCATGGCCCTGG
>JAYZGM010000378.1:0-11198 GCA_036336225.1 Acidobacteriota bacterium
GACACTCCTGGCCGGTTGCAACGGCGGAAAGGATGCGAGTTGTTGGCGGATGTCCGGTGAGGCGTTGAACAACACCCAGTCCACTCCGTTACCGCTGACCGTGATCGAAGACTGGGTGCGGGCGGTGCCCTTCAAAGTTCCGCTTCGGAGCTGTCGGCAGTTACGACAGTTGCAGTTCCACTGCGGGAACCCGCCGCCAGCGGCCGAGCCAAGGATATGTACGTGCATAGGTCTGGTTCCTGAGACGTGGCGCGTGATGCGCCGGGCCGCGCGCCGGAATCCGTTCCAGATGTCGCTGCGGATAGGTTCGGGGCGACGCGCGGAGTCGTATCGGAGCCTAACACGAACCCACTGGATGTGCGGGACGAGGTATCATCTTGTCCGTTGATGACCCGACAACGTCCCGTTACCGTGCCCATCCTAGCGCCAGGTACCCGCTATCGTTGGGACAAGGTGCGCGAACAGCATCAGCTCGTTTTCCCCGAGGGGATGATCGTGCTGGACGAACCGGGCAAAGCGATCGTGCAATTGTGCGATGGCCGGACGACCGACGAGGTGGTCGCGACTCTCAAGCAGACGTATCCCGGGTCTGAACCCACGGATGATGTTTACGAATTTCTGCAACAGCTCGTCGGACGCGGGCTTATCCGGGAAGGGGCTCTCGGTGACTGACCAACCGCTTCCTCGACCGCTCGCGTTGCTGGCCGAGGTGACCTATCGCTGTCCGCTGCAGTGTCCGTATTGTAGTAATCCGCTCGAGCTGGCCAAGTATCGGGACGAGCTCGATACCGAGACCTGGGCTCGAGTGTTCCGACAAGCCGCAGAGCTCGGTGTGGTGCAGCTCCATCTGTCTGGAGGCGAGCCGCTCGTTCGTCGAGACATCCTCGAGCTGGTCCGTGAGGCGAGCGAGGCAGGGCTGTACACCAATATGAGCACGGGCGCGACGGTGGTCGACGAGACACGCATTGAGCAGCTTCGTGCCGCGGGGCTGGACCATTTCCAGGTGAGTCTCCTCGACACACTACCTGAGTCGAATGATCGACTCGCGGGGGCGCCCTCGTTTGAGAAAAAAGAGGCGGCGGTGTTGGCGGCCAAACGGTTGGGGTTTCCGGTCACGTTGAATGTCGTATTGCACCGGCAGAACCTCGACCGAATCGCGGACGTGATCGCCTTGGCGCAGCAATGGCGTGTTGATCGACTCGAGTTGGCCCATACCCAGTACACCGGGTGGGCGTTTCGGAACCGGGCCGCGCTCATGCCTACTCGGGCCCAGCTCGCGGCGGCGCATCGCGAAGTCGAGCGTGTCCGAGCGGAAGGCACCCGCGGCGTCGACATTCTCCATGTGCTGCCCGACTACTACTTCGAGGATTTTCCGAAGGCGTGTCTCCAGGGATGGGGGATGGTCTCGTTGAGCGTGGCGCCGGACGGATACGTGCTCCCGTGTCAAACCGCTCGCGAGATCCCGGGTCTCGAGTTTCCCAATGTTCGGGATCACACGCTCCAGGAGATCTGGGAGCAGGCGCCGGTGTTTCGTCGTTTCCGCGGGACGGACTGGCTTCCCGAGCCCTGTCAGAGCTGCGAACGTCGCGATATTGACTTTGGCGGATGTCGCTGTCAGGCGTTTTTGATGACCGGCGATGCGTCGGCCACCGACCCGGTGTGTAGCAGGTCGCCACAGCACCACCTGGTCGAAGTGGCGCTTCAGGAAGCGAACCAGACCCCGCCACCCCTGCAATACCGAGTGATGTCCGTGACCCGGTAGCCCCCGAA
Organism: Acidobacteriota bacterium; assembly: GCA_036336225.1. Lineage (GTDB taxonomy): Bacteria > Acidobacteriota > Vicinamibacteria > Vicinamibacterales > UBA8438 > JAJEEA01. The sequence continues at coordinate 1,771 of JAYZGM010000378.1, forward strand.
TGAGGGTTCGGGAACGAAGAATTCGCTATTACCCTTCCCTTGTCTTTCGTCGTTCGATGACTTTCTCTTGGTGCTCTCCGACGACCACGCGGTCGACGTAGATCCCAGGCGTATGCACTAGGTGTGGGTCGATTTCCCCGGCCGACACCAGTTGCTCGACCTCCGCTACGGTCACACGCCCGGCTTCGGCCATCGGCGGGTTGAAGTTGCGGGCCGTCATCCGATAGACGAGGTTGCCTTCCTCGTCCGCCTTCCAGGCCTTGACGAGCGATACGTCGGCGTGCAGCGCCGTCTCCAGCACGTATGTGCGGCCGTCGAACTCGCGGGTCTCTTTGCCTTCGGTGAGCGGTGTGCCATACCCGGTCGGTGTAAAAAAGGCCGCGATGCCGGCACCCCCCGCCCGCATTCGCTCCGCCATCGTGCCTTGGGGGTTCAGCTCGACCTCGAGGATGCCATCCAGGAACTGACGCTCGAAGAGTTTGTTCTCGCCGACGTAGCTGGCAATCATCTTGTCGATTTGGCGAGTTTCGAGCAACAACCCGAGACCTGCGCCATCGACCCCGGCGTTGTTGCTGACACAGGTCAGGTGTTCTACCCCTGAGTCCCGCAAGGCCAGCACCAGATTTTGAGGCACGCCGCAGAGCCCGAATCCACCGACCATCAGGGTCATTCCGTCGTGGAGCAGTCCCTCCAGCGCCGCTTGCGAGCTCGGGTATACCTTGTTACTCATACCGCTGTCTTCGCGCCCCCGTCACGTATCACTGCTACAGGTCACGAGCCCTTCATGGGGCCATCTGGCACACCGGCGCCCTTACGAACGTGACGGGCCAGATTGGACATGTCCTCGTCACCGTAGCCTTGGGCGATGAGACCATCTTCTATCGTTGCCACGAGACTGGCGATTTGGACCGGCACCTCGAAATTGCGCGCCGTATCGAGTGCAATCCCGAGATCTTTCCGATGGAGACGTGTCCTGAATCCGAGCGGGTAGGTATCGTTGAGCATGTTGCCAGACCGATTCTTGAGGATCCATGACCCCGCGACACCACCCCCGATCGCTTCGATGACTTTTTCAGGATTTGCACCAGCTCGATGCGCGAGCGTCAGCGCTTCGCTGAGGGCCAGAAATGTTCCGGCAATGACCACCTGGTTTGCCACTTTGGCGATCTGGCCGGCGCCGACTTCTCCAATCCGGGTGATCTTGGCGCCTAGTATGTCCAGCACCGGCTTCGCCCGCTCGAAGTCGTCCTCGCTGCCCCCACACATGATCGCGAGGGTGCCTTTGATGGCGCCCTCGGAGCCACCCGACACCGGTGCGTCGACGTAGCCGATGCCCTTCTCTCGAAACCGAGCCGCGAACTCGCGGGTCGCCGCGGGGGCAATCGACGAGCAGTCGATGACGAGTCCACCCTCGCCGAGCCCGTTGATCGCGCCGATCTCAGAATCAAGCAGGACACGCTCCACATCGGGTGTGTCCGATACACAGGTGAGCACGATCTCGACGTCGGCAGAGGCCGCGGCCGGACTCTCCGCCCGGGTGGCACCGTCTGCCACAAGCGGTTCCTCCCGTTCCCGGGTTCGATTGTTGACGACGACGGAATGTCCGGCTCTGAGAAGGTTGCGCGCCATGGGGGCGCCCATCGTTCCCATACCGATGACGGCGATCTTCATTTCTGCTCTCTCCTTCGGGATTTGGACGTTCGGTCGTTCGTGGGGGATCGTCACCGGTTGACGAGGGTGTAAATGCCGCCCCGCGACCGAGATGTCTAGCCGACTATGGACTGGCGTGCACGATACCTCGACCGGATTGGGGGCGGGTCGTGATCAGGGCCAGCAGCTTCTTCCAATAGCGAAATGAGGGTCGGTACGCAACCTTGACCGACCCAAACCCGGCGAAACGAAGCATCTCGGTGAGCGCCGTCATCGTCGGGATACCACACAGGTCGTAGGTTTGCTCATCCGCCCGTTCATCTCCAGGGAAAAACGGCACGAGCGGATATCGCTCATGAATGAATGGCAGGAGGACGTGGGTCTCGCAGATCAACAGCCGCCTGGTGACTTGGGAAATCCGTTCCAGAGCAGCTAACGGGTTACGCAGATGGTAGAACACGCCGAGGAACAGCACCAGATCGAATGTGCCCAGGCGATTAACATCGAGATCATGTGCGTCTAGATGGTCGTATTCCACCCGTGACCCTAGACGACGATGGGCCGACAGAAACTCGTCCATGCCAAACTGATCCCAGGCGAATCGGTCAATCGCCAGAACCCGGTCGGCGCCGCGCCGCTCGCATTCGAAGGAGAAATAACCGTGCCAGGCACCGATGTCCAGCACACTCCATCCCGTGAGATCGTCGGGGATACCGAGCAGCCGGAGTCGGCGCTCGAATCGCCGCCGCACATGCCATTCCTTCGACAGAGGCGATGCACCCGAATCCGGCTCCGAGATAAAGTGGTGGGGTCGCCGGGTCACGAAATTACTCTTGAGCCAAGATACGAACACCGAGCGAGCCCGGAGCATATCATGCGGGTTGCTCGGTTTCAGACGCCCTCCGGATAGGATTGCCTCGTGAGTCCCGGGTCTTCTCAGACTAACGGTCCCTCCCTCTTACGTGTCACGCTCTCCGATTGGGCGCCCGCCAGGGAGTATCACTGTTTCGTGCGGACCCGCCGGACACTTAAAGGAGGTGCGGGCGAACTTCGCGGGGTCGCGTGTTCTGGTCGTCGGGGACGCGGGAAGCATCGGCGTGCAGACGGTCGGTGTGCTGGTCGGTCTGGGACCGGCCGCGCTCCATGCGTTCCCGGGTGGTGAAGAGTGTGTCGTTCGGGGGCCTGCGCTGCTCGTGCAGAAGAATGCTGTTACGTTCGCTGGTCGATTGGTCCCTCGACGAGACAGAGGCCTAAAGCAAAGAGCGCTCTATTACCCCGAACGAAGAGGGCTTCACCCCTCGGAACGAGGAGTTGTCGATCACTCCGCGTGCAAATCGTGCGCGTGCGGATGGGCGGACGCCGGTTCCAGTCTGGGGTCGGCCAGCGGGAGTATGGGGAATGTCTGCAGAAATGTCGTGTAGGACCATACAAACAGCGCGGCTACTCCCGCCCCGACCAGTAGCTCGATAACACCCAGCGGGACACCGTCGCCGTGCCACAAAGATGGTGAGACCAGCACGAACCGCTCGAGCCACATGCCAACGAAGGCGACGCTGGCGATCGCCGTCAATCCACGAGGGCTGGTCTTCACCGCTCGGCTCAGCAGCACCACGAACGGGATGACGAACGCCAGGGCAAAGACGGTCCAGGTCAGGGGCGCCCACGCCCCGTGCATACGGTGATGGAGGAACTCGGTCTCCTCGGCGAGGTCGCCATACCAGATGACCAGATACTGCGACCAAAACAGGTAGGCCCACAGGATGCAGAACCCGAACAAGAGCTTCCCGACATCGTGAAGCTGATGGGGACCGATATAGCTGTGCAGCTCTAGTCGTTCACGTGTCCATACGGCGACGACCGCCAAGAACGCCAGTCCCAGAAACAGGTTACCAATGAAGTAGTACCCTCCGGCCAGTGTCGAGAACCAGTGAGGGTCGAGGGACATAAAAAAATCGAACGCGACCAGCGTAAAGATCCAGCCATAGGCGATCAGCACCGCCGGTGCGAGACGACTTTGTGCCCGCTGTGCCGCTACCTGCTCCTGGTGATTTCCACGCCATCCCTTAATCAGAAGGCGGCTCACACCTGTTGCTTTGTGCTCTCCCGATTGGTTCAGCAGCCCGATGTCCGGGCGCAGTGAACGATAGACGTAGGCCAGACTGAGACCGGTCAGGAGGAGAAAACCGACGATCTGGCGGGTGACGAAGAACGGGACGTTGAGCCACGCCGCTTTCGCCTCGACCGGTTCGTGAACCCACGGGGCCCAACTCGAGACGCCAATCAGCAGCATCACGAGGAGCAAGAACGAGATCGGGAAGAACGCGGCGGTGGCCTCCGCCGTCCGTTTGAGCGCTCGCCCCCACCGGGACGATGTCACCTGCAGGATGGCCGAAATCGACACGCCCGCTTGGGCGAGTCCCCCAAAGACCAAGAAGCTCACCAGCAGCGACTGCCAGGCCCGAATACTGTCGCCGCAGAGCAGACCGTAGAGGAAGGCGACCGCGCCGATCCCGCCGGTCCAGAGACACAAGCGGCGAGCGTCGTTAGACACGATCGGAGTGCCGACCAAAATCATGGCTGGGAGCCGCTCGCCACCGTAAACGTCTTGACAAAATGCACCAGCGCCCACCGTTCGTCCTCGCTCATCGAGTGGGCAAACGGTGGCATGGCAAACCCGCCCTCGCGAATGATGCTATACAGCCATCCATCGGTGTAGTTGGCGATGTGTGGTGCGGACAGACTCGGCATGCGTCGGAAGTACTCGACGATCTGGCCGTCCCCTTGCCCGGTGGCGCCGTGACACACCGCGCAATAGACCTCATACAACCACTCGCCTTGCTCGAGAGCTTGTTGGCTACGAGGTACGGGGTTGGGGAGGTCGCGTGATTCGATCCGGTCCCGGATTCGGTCGCCGTCGATGGCGACCGTGTTCTCGACCGGGGTCCAGGTATCCACCTGCGGCAGGACGACCGGGCCCGTGTGCATGTTCCGCATGAAGGAGGGCTGCGCCGCGGCCGTGGTGGTGCCTATAACCAGGAGCGCCCAGACGAGACAGCCCCTAAGGGCAAAACGCGTGCAGTTGAAGCACCTTTGATGCACTCCCGGAGGAGCTGGTCGCCACCGCGTAGCGGAGGCATTGGAAACCTCACTTCCTTGTATAGCAGACCCGATACCACTCGGCGGTTTGAGGCGAAGTTTCACGAGCAGCCCGGCGTATTGCGGTTGGCGGTTTTGCATTGGCTTCAGTTTCTATCCGCGAATCTCACAGGCGCCATGATGTTCGAGACACCTGCGAACCTCGAGCACGTGGTCCTGCTTGCACGTGACGCTGATCCCGGTCAGGTCGTTGGTCAGGCGTGGGTCGGGTGCTCGTTTGCCGATCAGCCGCGGCAGGCCGGACAGCACGAGGAAACTGAGCATCCCCCCAATCGCGCCAAACAGAATCGTGAGCTCGAAGGCGATCACGACGAAGGGTGGTATCGAGATGAGCGGTTTGCCGCCCGTGATCATGGGCCAATCGAGCACGGTGTAGATGGGAAAGGCAAACCCGGTGATACACCCCACCAGGCCACCGATCAGGACAAACAGCCGTACCGGACTCACGGTGACATGTAGCGCCTGGTCCAGCGCGTGGTCCGGCACCGGTGAGTAGGCCACAACCGTTCCCAGTTCGCTCTCGAGTATCTCGCGGGCCGAGGCGGCAGCGGTCTTCCCCTGGTCGAACAGCCCGAGGATTTCTATCCGTTTTGCCATCGCGCTTACACCGGTTTGGGCCAGGCGCTGGCCGGGTCGGCTTCGGCCGACCGATCCATGGTTTCTTTCATCTCGGTGATCGACACCGCGGGGAAGTTCTTGACGAAGAGCAAGAACAACGTGAAGAACAAACCGAATGACCCGAGGGTGATGGCTCCCTCCACCCATGTAGGTTGATACACCTGGGCCCAATTAGCCGGGTCAAAATCATGCGAGAGTGACGTGACGATGATGACGTATCGCTCGAGCCACATGCCGACGTTCACGAACAGTGAGATGATAAACAGCGCCTTGAGATTGGTCCGAACCGTCTTCCAGAACAGGATCAATGGGAGGATGACGTTGCACGAGAACATCGTCCAGCTGTAGGCCCAATACTGGCCAAACATACGGTCAAAAAACGTGCCCCGCTCGAATGAACTCCCGCTGTACCAGGCGATGAAGAACTCCGTGAGATACGCGTAGCCGACGATCAGCGACGTCGTGAGCATCAGCTTCGCCAGGTTCTCGAAGTGATGCACGGTGATGTAGCTTTCGAGCTTGAAGATACGCCGCATCGGCACGAGAAGCGTGATCACCATGGCGAGCCCGGAGAAGATGGCACCGGCCACGAAGTAGGGGGCGAAGATCGTGCTGTGCCAGCCGGGCAGAATGGACATCGCGAAGTCCCACGACACGACGCTGTGCACAGAGATGACAAGCGGGGTCGCCAACGCGGCAAAGAACCCATAGAGCGCGGTGTAGTGCCGCCACTGCCGGGAGGTACCGAGCCAGCCCAACGATAAGACGCGATAGATCGGTCGTCTCCAGTCCTTGACGCTGTCGCGGGCGGCCGCGATGTCCGGCATGAGGCCCAGATAGAGAAACATCGCGCTCACGGTCAGATAGGTTGAAATCGCGAACACGTCCCAGATAAGTGGCGACCGGAAATTGACCCAGAGATCACGTGTGTTCGGATACGGAATCAACCAATAGAAGAACCAGGGTCGTCCGATGTGGATGATCGGAAACAAGCCGGCGGTCGCGACCGCAAAGACCGTCATCGCTTCCGAGGCCCGGGCCACCGCGGTGCGCCACTTGGCCCGGAAAAGAAACAGTACGGCCGAGATGAGCGTGCCGGAGTGGGCGATCCCGACCCAGAAGACGAAGTCGGTAATGTAGACGCCCCACAGGATCGGATGCTCGTAGCCCGCAACACCCAGACCCGTCTGGGCTTGGTGGAGAAACGCCCAGATCCCGAGCGAGAGCGCCGACAATGCCAGCAACACAGCCACGTAGTAGACGAAACCCGGTGGATGCAAGGTCCGCAGAATGTCATCGTTGATTTTCGCGAAGCTCATGGTTCGTCGCGGGTGACTTTCTTGAGATAGGTCACGGCCGGGCGGGTGTTGAACACACCCAACGCGTGATAGGCGCGCGCGTCATGGGTCAGCTGTGACACACGCGTCGAGGGGTCGTTCAGGTCGCCAAACACGATCGCCTGGGCCGGGCAACTCTGGGCACACGCCGGCGAGATGTCACCATCTCGCACCGGACGGTCCGCGTCCCGTGCGGCTTCCTTGCCATCCCGGATCCGCTGCACGCAGAACGTGCACTTCTCCATCACGCCGTCGCTACGACCGGTCACGTCCGGGTTGAGCTGCAGATGGAGCGGGGCCTCGAATTCCGGCATGAACCAGTTGAACCGGCGAACCTTATACGGACAGTTGTTCGAGCAGTAACGGGTTCCGACGCACCGGTTGTATATCTGGGCGTTCAAGCCTTCGTCGGTGTGATAGGTCGCAAAGACCGGACACACCGTCTCACAGGGGGCGTGGTCGCAGTGCTGACAGAGCATTGGAAGGAACCGCACGTCTGGCCCGTGACCGGAGTCTCTCGGCTCGTCAAACCGCTCCAGTCGGAGCCATGACATAGTCCGACCTCGGCGCATTCGGTTCGCGCCCATCACCGGGACATTGTTCTCCGCGTAACAGGCGGCCACACAGGCGTTGCACCCGTTACAGGCATCGAGGTCGATCGCCATGCCCCAGCGATGCACTGGATGGTCATGCTCCGGATACAGGCTGAAATGCGGCTCCTCCGGGTGCACGGTCCCGGCCGCGAGAGCGGCGAGTGACACCGTCTGGGCCAAGTCTCGGTCTTGCTGGTCGAAGGTGTGTTGTAGACGTGGGATCGGACGAGCGAGCTCGCGAGGAATCAGGTCCACCCCGTCACCGACCCATCGCACCCCGCCAGAGAGACGTTCCGGGATGGGGGTCAGCAAGGCCATCGGATTAACGCCCCGACCGGTCGCGTAGCGTCCAAAGTCTGTGTGTCCCTGCCCGATCGCGATCGCGACCACGCCGTCTGCGAGATGCGGATTGACGATGACACTTCCATCCACTCGCCCGTAGTCCGATTCGACCGACACGAGTTGTCCTTCTTGCACCCCGAGCGCGTCGGCCGTCTGCGGGGGCACTTCCACACCATTACCCCAGGTGGTCTTCAACAGGGGGTCCGGAATCTCTTGGAGCCACGGTCGATTCGCCCCTCGGCCGTCAAAGAAATGAAGCGACGGGTATGCGATCAGGCTAAAGGGACGGCGTCGCATGGGGGCGGCGAGCTCGCCGACCAGATCGAGTCCGAACAGAGTCGAGCGAATCACAGGTGCCGCCGGTGTGACCGAAAACGTCGTGCCGCCGCGGCGTAGCGTGTCAGCCCAGTAGGTCTCAAAATCCGGTTCAACCTCGTCAACTGGGGCATCCAGTTCCGTGGCCGGCGAGGGCGTTGGCGCGGGCTGCATTCGCTCCCACTCATCACGCAGAAACCGGTAGAACCCACCACGTCGGGGGAGCCCGGCCGTCATCCTGCCGCCGAGCGCTCGTGCGACCTCGATCAGGAGGTCACCCACATGATGGGTGTCGAACACCGGTTGCATCACGGGTTGCCGGAGCCCATACACGCCGCGTCGAGGATGGCTGTCCCCCCAGGACTCGAGTGTGGTGTGGGTCGGCAGATGCAGGTTGGCGTGGGCGGTTGTTTCGTTCGATTGGCTGGAGAGGCTCACGACAAACGGCACCTGCGCGAGGGCGTCAGCGAAATTCATCGCGCCCGGTAACGTGAAGACCGGATTCACCTCATAGAAGATGGCGAGCTCGATGTCGCCCGACTCCATGGCGGTGTTCAGCTCGTGCATCTCGCCGTAGCTGGCGGCATTGACCGTTGACGCGGAGCCAAAATCAACTGTGGCTCCGACATTGCCCGCCACGTAGTTTAGGAGCGCGATGGCTATCTGGCCGGCCGTGGCGTTGGCCCCGGTGACCCCAACCCCGCCGCCGATCGCTAGCGTTCTTCCTGGTCCTTGCGCGGGATCCGAGAAGGCGCGCGCCAGCTCCCGGATCCGCTCCGCCGACATCCCACTGGCGGCGCTGGCCTGTTCCGGGGAGATACCGGCCAGGAGATCGGCGAGGCGCGTGGTGTCGGAGCCGGCCACGCCTTGTACGCGCTGCTCAGTCACGATGACTTGGGTCATCGCCGCGGCCACGAGCCCTTCGGTCTCGGGGGCGACGGCATGCCAGGCGTCGGCCGCGGCGCCGGTCATCGACAACCGGGGCTCGATCTGTACAAACCGGGTCGTTTCGCCATCGCGGCCGCGACGTTGTCCGGCGTGGTCGCGGGCGAATCCCACCGGCGAGACGAATGTCTCCAGGAAATCGGCGCCGAATGATACGACGAGCTCGGCTTGGGCGAAATCGTAGTGCGGGACCTCGGCCCGACCAAACACGCGCTCGTGCGCGGCGCGAACCGCTTCGTATGCAAACGGCTCGTAACGTATCCATCGGGCTCCAAGGGTCGTCGACCAGGTGTCGAATAGAGTGGCGAGGCTACCCGTGAGTGGTGGTGTGATCAAGGCCACACGGTGACCGGAACCGGTGTCTCTGAGGGTCCCCAGGCGCTCAATCAGCTCCTGTTGCCCTTCTTCCCACGCAATGGGTTCCATCCCTCGATTGGACACCCCCGGTACGTTGGCACGACGACGCCGCGGT
>JAYZGM010000379.1:0-10522 GCA_036336225.1 Acidobacteriota bacterium
TGGGCTGACTGAAACCGGACCGACCCTCGATGACCGCCCCACCCGATATCGACCGTCTTCGCAGCGAGTTTCAAACCGACCTGGACGCGGTCACGACAGAGCAGGGGCTACAGACGGTCCGCGACCGCTATCTCGGTCGGAAACGGAGCGCGATCGCCACACTCATGCGTTCGATGGCCAGCGCGCCTCCTGAGGCCCGCCCAGGTCTGGGCCAGCAGGCGAACGCCCTGAAGTGGGAGATCGACGAGGCGCTGACCGCCCGGCGGAAAACACTGCGCGCGAGGGCCCGACCGGCCGGGACCGTCGATGTCACGTTGCCGGGTCGACCGATGCCGTTTGGCCGTCGTCATCCGCTGACGTTGATACGAGAACAGGTCGAGACCATCTTCGAAACGATGGGGTTCGAGATCCTGCAGGGTCCCCAGGTAGAAGACGACTACCACAATTTCGAAGCGCTCAACATGCCACCGGACCATCCTGCCCGCGACATGCAGGACACGTTTTACCTGGAGGGGACAATGCCCGGCGGCGGCGGGTCAGGGACGGCTCCCGCGACGCTATTGCGCACACACACCTCGGGGATGCAGGTCCGCTACATGGAAACACACACCCCACCGGTGCGCATCATCGCGCCCGGTCTTGTGTATCGGCGGGACACGCCAGACCTCACCCACTCGCCCATGTTCATGCAGGTCGAGGGTCTGCTGGTTGGCGAACGCGTGACGATGGCCGACCTGAAAGGTACGCTCGTCAGCTTTCTCCAGGTCTTCTTCGAGACGGACACGAAGGTCATGTTTCGCCCGAGCTTCTTCCCCTACACCGAGCCCAGCGCCGAGGTCTTCATTAGCTGCGTATTCTGTGGCGGTGACGGCTGTGCGGTCTGCAAACAGACCGGTTGGCTCGAGATTCTCGGGTGCGGCATGGTGCACCCCGCCGTGTTCGAGGCGGTGGGCTATGACCCGGAACGCTATACGGGGTGGGCCTTCGGGCTTGGGATCGACCGGGTGGCGCTGCTCAAGTATCGGGTGGAAGACATCCGTCTCTTCTACGACAACGATCTCCGACTGTTGGAGCAGTTCCCCCATTGAGAGTCCTAGTATCGTGGCTCCGCGAGCTAGTCGAGATTCCAGTCGGTATCGACCAGCTGTCCGAGGCCCTGACCATGCGTGGGTTCGAGGTCGGGGCTATTGAGCCGTGGTCGACACCGGACCACGAGCCAGACGCCGTCCTGGACCTCGAGATCACCACGAATCGTCCCGACTGTCTGTCCATCCTCGGGATCGCGCGCGAGGTCGGCGCGATCTACGACGCGGACCTGAAACTCCCGTTCGGATTCACGATCCCCGAATCAAGCATGACACCCACCGCGCTCACGGTGTCTATCGACGACCCGGCGCTCTGCCCTCGGTATGTGGGCGCGTTGGCTGGCGTCACGGTCGGCGCCTCGCCGGCATGGCTCGCCCGCCGGCTCGAGGCGGCGGAGATACGACCGATCAACAACGTCGTCGACGTGACCAACTACGTCATGTTGGAGCTGGGTCACCCGATGCATGCGATCGACCTCGAACGGCTGTCGGGTGGAGAGATCAACGTCCGACGCGCGCGCGCCGATGAGACGATCCGAACCTTGGACGGGGTCGAACGTAGCCTGTCGCCGGACATGCTGGTGATTGCCGACGCGGAGCGAGCCCAAGCGGTGGCCGGCATTATGGGTGGGGCGGACTCGGAGGTCACCGACGCTACCCGCACCATCGTCCTGGAGGCGGCCTACTTCAATCCCATCTCGGTGCGCCGCACCCGCCGACGTCTGGGACTGTCCACTGATGCGTCGTATCGATTCGAGCGCGGGGCCGATATCGCAGCGCCCCCGGCGGCCGTGACCCGGGCCTGGCAGATCCTCGCGGACATCGACGTCGGGACACCGACCGGCCCCCTGGTGGATACGTTCCCGGCGCCCGCCTCACCAATTGAGGTCCGATTGCGTCACGCGCGTATTGGCCACCTCCTGGGTCAGCAGATCGATGAGCAGTTTGTGGCCCCGACCTTGACCCGACTCGGCTTTGATCCACGACCAGAACCCGGCGTGCCCGGCACAACCTGGCTCGTGCGTGTGCCGACATTTCGTGTCGATGTGAGCCGGGAGGAGGACCTGATCGAAGAGGTTGCTCGCCACCACGGGTATGACGTGCTGCCCACGACGTTCCCGGCGCTCACCCAACCACCTCCCACCTCAGCGGCCTGGCGCACCCGAGACCGTCTCATTCGTCGACTGCTGACCGGTAGTGGTTTCTCCGAGGCGATCACCTATGGTTTCATCGAACGCGCGGCCGCGTTGGCCATTCACGGCGACGCATCCAATCTCGTCGCACTCCGAAACCCCCTCTCGGAGAAGGGGGCCGTGCTCAGACCGTCGCTACTCCCCGGGCTCATCGGCTCACTGATTCACAACCGTCGACGGGAGCGTCAAGACATTCGACTCTTCGAGCTCGGGAGCCGCTTTCAACAAAGCACCGGGGAGACCACGGGACTGGCGCTGGCGATGACCGGAGCCGCTATCCCCCCTCATTGGAGTCGGAAAGCGCGCAAGACCGACCTGTTTGACCTGACCGGTCTTATCGACCGGATCTGTGCAGGATTCGGACAACAGGCCGTGTTTGAACCCTCCACCGCCTCCCACCTGGTTTCCGGACAGACGGCCGCGGTCAGTTTGGCGGCTGACTCGAATCGGTCACGGCTGGGTGTCGTGGGACAGCTCGAGCCAGAGCTCGCGGCGGCTCGCGGCCTCACAGGGTCCGACGCCGTGTATGTCGCCGAGCTCGACATCGAACGACTGACCCTCGAGGTGTTTGACCACCTTCGCGCCACCCCCGTTCCGCGTCATCCGTCGGTGACACGCGACTTGTCCATCGAGGTGGACGACACCTTGCCAGCGGCGCGGGTTCGTGACACGATCCAAGCGGCCGCGGGACCATCGTTGATCGACGTGGTCGAAGTTGATCGGTACACGGGTTCAGGCGTGGCGAGCGGATCAGTCAGTGTGTCCATGAGATTGACGTTTCGCGCGCCAGACCGCACACTGACCGACACAGAAGTGCAGGCGGCAACCGACACAGCCATGCACGCGCTCGTGCAAAACCATCGGGCGAAGCAGCGTTAGTGTCCTGTAGCCGGAGCGTGCGGCATGAGTGCTTGGCGCGGCGCCCGCTTGACAAGGAATGAGAAGCAAACGGTGATTTGTGACCGACGAGCAACGTAGCTCAAGGGGGAGACCCCGCCCGGAAATCAGCTGCGTACCGCGTTTACAGGACACTAGGAGTAATGCAGTATGGTGAAGTCGACGGGGGCAGTTGGTCTGGCACCGATCGAACAACTGGCAGATAAGGTCCAGTCGCTGGTTGGAGTCCTCGAGCGCACCCGCGCCGAGCTGACCCAAACCGCCGAGGACAATGCCCGGCTCTCGCGCGAGATCGACGCACTTCGGGCCAAGCTCAGCACGGCCGAGGATCAAGGAGCCCGAACCAAGGACCTCGAGACCGAGCGTGACCAGATCCGGGTCAGAGTCACCGAGTTACTGGAACAACTCGAAGGCCTCAGTCTGTAAGACGCTCCCTACGCGCGCGACCCACCGCCCATGACCGAGGCCGCTTCCCACCCATCAAAACCTGATCCGTCAGGCGCCGATACCGAATCACGTGTCGTGACCGTCGAGATCATGGGACAAAACTACCCGATACGTAGCTCCCTCGACCTGGAGTACATCACCCACCTCGCCAACTACGTCGACCAGAAGATCCAGTCCGCCACCCAGCACTCGACCGGAGGCGATACCGTTCGTATCGCCGTGTTGGCGGCGCTCAACATCGCTGACGAATATTTCCGGAGCAGGGACAACAAGGCGTCACTGGGTGAAGCGCTGAGGCAACGGGCTGACGAAATCGAACAGATGGTTGACCGTGCGCTCCAGGACGAAGCCGCGCTGCGGCCCCCCCGTCTCTGACTTGCGGGTCACGGGTGTTCGTTCTAAGATGAACATGCAAGAGCGGTTCAGACAGGCGGTCACGCTCTGCCGCACGCGACGGCTGGCAGTTGGCGGCCATATGGTTTTACGAGTTCCCTGCAGTGTTCGTGATGGTTTCCGGAGGCTCGTTTGAGCCAACGCTATACCCAAGAGAGCCGCGATGTTTCGTGGTGTGCATGCCTCCGCGAGAGGTAGCCTAAAGCGAAGCTGATCTCATGAGAGCGGCTCCACCTGCTTTTAGCAGGTTCATTCGACCTCCCCACACGGCAATGCGGGGCTTTACCTCTTCCCTCTCCTGGCGTCGCCGTTCGGTGGCTCCTCGGTAACCCGAGCGAGCCCCCGCGCCGGTGCCTCCCGTCGAGGGGCTGCCCGTCGCCAGCCGGATGTCTGGCGCCGCCCGCCGAGCCCCGGCCATGCCAGCCGCGGGTTCCGAAAGGAACACGCATGGACTCCTTCGCGATCGCAGGCGTCGTCTCATTCGTCGGCGCCGTCACCGTCTGCGTCGTCTGGGTCGTGACCCGCAAACGCATCGCCACGCAGACTATCGGGCAAGCCAAAGACACGGCAGCGCGGCTCCTCCGCGAGGCTCGTCGTGAAGCCGAGACCCACCACAAGGAAGCGGAGCTCGCTGCCAAACAGCAGGCCCATACGCTCCTACAAGACTGCGAGCGACGAACCCAGGAACGTCGTGAGGAGCTTGCATCAATCGAACGACAGCTCGCCCGTCGCACCGAAGAGCTCAAGGAGCAAGACCGCGAGGCTCAGCGCACCGAGACAGGCCTGCGCAAACGCGAGGACGCGATCGACGGCCAGGAGCGCAAGCTCGCCGATGACCTCCACCGGTGTGAGGAGGTCACACGCGAAAAACAGCAGGCCCTCCAACGGGTCTCGGGGCTCACGGCGGAAGAGGCCAAAGATCTCGTCATCAAGCAGATCGAACTGGACGCCCGTCGCGATGCCGCCAACCTCATCAAGCGGCTCGAGGCCGAGGCCCGCGAAAACGCCGCCGAGAAGGCGAAACAGATCATCACACAGGCCATACAGCGGAGCGCCCCCGATCATGCGATCGAAACGACCGTCTCGGTCGTCGACTTGCCGAGCGACGATCTCAAGGGACGGATCATCGGCCGTGAGGGTCGCAACATCCGAGCTCTCGAACAGGCGACCGGTGTCGAGCTCATTGTGGACGACACACCCGGCGCCATCATTCTCTCGAGCTTTGACCCGTTCCGACGCGAGGTGGCCAAACAAGCGATCGAACGGCTGATCTCAGACGGGCGGATTCATCCCGCACGGATCGAAGAGGTGGTGGAGAAGGTCAAGACCGAGCTCGACGGCTACGTGCTGAAGGAAGGAGAAGCCGCCGCCTTTGAACTGGGACTCTTTGACATGCACCCTGAGATCCACAAGCTGATGGGTCGGCTGAAGTTCCGCACGAGTTACGGGCAAAACGTGTTGAATCACTCCAAGGAAGTCGCCTACCTGGCCGGCATCATGGCTCGAGAGGTCGGTCTTGACGCACAGACCACGATACGTGGGGCGTTTGTCCATGACATCGGCAAGGCCATTGACCGCGACCTGCAGGGCACACATCTCACGCTGGGTATCGACTTTCTCCGGCAACATGGAGAGAGCGAAGCGGTGATCGACGCCATGGCGGCGCACCACATGGATATCGACTGGCCATCCCTCGAGTCGATGCTGGTGCAAGCCGCCGATGCCATCTCCGCCGCGCGTCCTGGAGCCCGACGTGACATTCTCGAGTCCTATATCAAACGGCTCGAACAGCTCGAAGGGATCGCCGATTCGTTTGACGGGGTCTCGAAGGCGTTCGCGCTCCAGGCCGGCCGTGAGGTCCGCATCATGGTGGAAAGCGAGAAGGTGAGCGACGAGGAGGCCGTCTGGTTGTCCAAAGACATCGCGAAACGGGTCGAACACGAGTTGCAGTATCCAGGGCAGATCAAGGTGACAGTGATCCGCGAGACACGGGCGGTGGACTACGCCCGGTGAACTCACGTCGTCGCAGAGCCCCACCGTCGCAGATCTCGGTGAGGCCGCCCTGATCGAGCGGATTCGGGGTCGGGTCCCCCCTCAACCGGACTGGGTCTCGGTCGGGATCGGTGACGATGCCGCCGTGGTTGAACCGGCTCGGGGCACCCTCGACGTCGTCACCACCGACACGCTGGTCGAGGGTGTCCACTTCGACCGCGCGTTCGGATCAGCCGCTGACATCGGTCACAAGGCACTGGCCGTCAACCTGAGTGACCTCGCCGCAATGGGGGCCACTCCCCGCAGCGTTGTCCTTTCGCTGGTCCTCCCGCCGACACTCCTTGTCTCCGATCTCGACCAACTCATCGAGGGTCTGCTGACACTAGCGAGCGGTCACAATGTAGCGCTGGTCGGTGGCAACATCACCAGAACCACAGGACCACTGGTCGTGGGATTGACGGCGTTTGGCGCCATTCGCCGGCGGCGCATGTTGACGCGTGACGGTGGTCGCCCGGGAGATGAGCTCTGGGTAACCGGTTGGCTCGGCGCGGCGGCGGCCGGTCTGGCCAGACTCCGCACGCTCTTCCGTGTAGACGTGGAGGACAAGGACACCATCACGGCATGTATCACCCACTACCGCCGACCGACCCCCCGTGTCCGCATCGGGACGCTTCTGGGGCGGAACCGCGTGGCTCGCGCCGGGATCGACCTGAGCGACGGACTCGCCGACGGGCTGCGGCAGCTTGCCCAGGCCTCCCGGGTCGGGGTTGTGATTGAGGGAACAGCGGTCCCCGTGCACGAGGACGCCGCCCGCTGGTTCGTCGAGCACGGGCAGGACCCGCTCATCGCCGCCCTGGCGGGCGGTGACGACTACGAGCTCCTCCTTGCGGTGCCACGATCCCACCGTCAGCGGCTCGCCGCGCTCGCCCGACTGTTCAGAGGCGTCCCGGTGACCCGCATCGGCGTGCTGACCAGCTCGCCAGCACTCGTGCTCAACACCCCGCGGGGCCCTAAAGCACTTCCGACCGGCTACGCACATTTCACCTCTGCGTGACGCTGGGTCGGCCCCGACCACCGATGACGCTTGTCGGCCGGGTCGTGCCCACGGTATAACTCAAGGTTCATGGACGACGGCTGGCTGCCCGCCTGTCGGCGCAGCCCGGCCGTCCGGTACGGACCCGCTCAGAAGTAAGTGGACCATTGTGGGTGTCGAGACGTCTGACCGCGAGGAGTGAGGAACGCGCCTGCCGGCCGGATGCACGCGACGAACAGCGTCGCGAAGCAGAATGCATCGACCGCCAGGATGGTCAACGTATTTCTGGTCGTGTCCTACGTGCAACGCAAACCGATCAACGCGGAGTGCCGCGTTGGAATCACAGAGGAGACATGTCATGCGACGAACAGAAGCGCTGGGAATGGTAAGTGTGGCCATGGGAGTCATGTTGATCGCCGCCGGCGGCGCCGTCGCCCAGTCGGGCGCCGGGCACAATCACATCGGCCACGTCATGGACGCGTGGAACGACACGCCGGACGGCGTCGGCTTACTCCCGGCAGCCATCGCGGAGGCGGAGATCGCCGCTCGGCACGCCTCCCTCGCGGCTAGTGACCCGACGAATCTCACCAATCGGACGCGTCATACGCTTCATGTGCTTCATGCGGTCGACCCGGAACAGGTCGAGAACGGCCCCGGGAACGGGTACGGGGTCAAGAAGGCCGCAACCGGCGCGGCCGGACACATCAACGCGGCCGCGAACACCGACGGGGCCTCCGATTCCATCAAGACGCATGCGAACCACGTGGCGACCTCGGCCCAGAACACCGTGGCCAGAGCCGATCAGATCGTGATGCTGACGCAGAAGATCGCCCGCACGACCACACCGGCTGACGCGGCCGACCTGGTGTCCGAGCTCAACGCCCTGGCGCAGGCTCTCATGGCGGGTGTGGATGCTAACGAGGACGGACGCACCGGATGGCAGGAAGGCGAGGGTGGTCTGGACGTCGCGCAAACGCATGGGAACCTGATGAAACGAGCCGAGGGATTTCAGTAGACACGTCCAGCCCCGGCCATCGCGCCCGGCCAGGACTGAAAGACGCTGGTGTGCGTCGGCGGGTCCAACGACGCCGACGCACACCAGCCATTCCGCCCCGCGCTCGCCACCAATTCAGCTCCCGCGGCTCGTTACAGATCCGTACCGACCGCCGGGACCACCGGCTCCTGGCCGCAATACTGCAGCTGATACAACGTGTGGTAGAGCCCACGTGCGGCCAACAGCGTCTGGTGACTGCCCTGTTCCCGTAGACGGCCCTTGTGAAACACGAGGATCGCATCCATGTCCTGTATCGTCGAAAGACGGTGGGCAATAGCGATCGTCGTCCGGTCGGCCATCAACACACGCAGCGCGTCCTGAATGAGCCGCTCCGTCTCGGAATCGATACTCGAGGTGGCCTCGTCGAGGACGAGCACCGACGGCGTGTAAGCCAACGCCCTCGCAAACGAGAGCAACTGACGCTGTCCCAGCGACAACGTGGCGCCACGCTCGGCGACCGGTGTGTCAAATCCAGCCTCAAGAGCGGCGATAAAACGATTCGCGTGAACGCCGACCGCCGCCCGTTCCACCTCAGCTGCGCTGATCGCCTCGTTGCCGAGACGGATGTTCTCACCGACCGTTCCTGAAAACAGATACACGTCCTGCAACACCAGACCGAAACGCGAGCGGAGCGACGAAAGCGGGATGTCACGGATATCGACGCCGTCGATGGTAATCCGCCCCCGACTCACGTCGTAGAACCGCATAAGCAGATTGATCAACGTGCTCTTACCGGCACCAGTCGCCCCCACGATACCGACCCGGCGCCCCGGCGCCACGTCGAATGAAACGTCCTCGAGCACGTAGTGGTCATCACGATACGCGAACCAAACATGCTCAAACCGAATGTGCCCAGCGCCGGTCGGGCTGGACGCCAGCGAACGGGGACTCTCAACGCTCACCGGGGTGTCGAGCAATGTGAAGATCCGCTCCGATGAGGCCATCGCCGCCTGCAAGACGTTGAACTTCTCGGACAGGTCGCTGATCGGTCGAAAGAAGCGTTGTGAATACAGCACAAACGCCACCAGCGACCCGAGCTCGAGGGTCCCCTGAAGCGTCCACCCGCCCCCGAACCAGAGAATGGCAGCGACCGCCAGAGCGCCAAGCACCTCAATCGCGGGGTAGAAGACCGCATAGTAAAAGATGGACGCCAGGTTGGCATCGCGACACCCCGAGTTGATGGCATCGAACCGCTCGTAGTGTCGCGCCTCACGCCGGAACAGCTGCACCGTCGACATCCCGGTGATGTTCTCTTGGAGAAACGCGTTGATTTGAGTGATCCACCCGCGCACCTCACGATACGACTGTCGGGCGTGACGCCGAAACCACTGCGTGACCGCCCCGATGAGCGGCAAGACCGACAGCGCCACCACGGCCAACCGCCAGTCCATGAAGAAGAGCACGACGGCGATGCCGACGAGCATGAAGAGGTCGCGAAAGACCGACACCAGCCCGGACGCAAATAGGTCGTTGAGTGCGTCGACATCGGTGATGACGCGAGTCATGAGCCGACCCACGGGATGCCGATCATAGAAGGCGATGTCGAGACGCTGGAGATGGGCGTGGATCTGCATCCGCAGATCGAAGATGATGCGCTGCCCCGTCATCTGCAACGTATAGGTCTGCGCTGACTCGAACAGATACGACACCACCAAAACCCCGAGCAGGATGAGCGCCAACCTGTCCAACCCCTCAAGCTGCCCAGTGGCGATGTGCTGGTCGATGGCGACCTTGGTGAGATACGGTGGCGCGAGCTGCAGGATGGACAACGCCACGATGGACACGAACGCGGTCGCGATGGCAACCCGATAGGGCCGCATATACGTCAGGAGACGACGCATCAGCCTGGCGTCATACGCCTTGCCAAGCACCTCGTCGTCAGGCACCGGTTGGGTCCGCTGTCGGGTCATCGATCCACCGGCGTCGTCACGACGCCTCGAGCGCCTGTTCCAAGAGCTGCTTCCGGTGTAATCCGGCATAGAGACCGTCGTGTCGGACCAGCTCGTCGTGTGTGCCCTCTTCCACCACTCGCCCGTCATCCAACACCAAAATATGGTCGGCTTCACGCACCGTTGAGATCCGATGCGACACGATCACGGATGTCCGACCCCGGAGGGCCTCCTGGAGCCGCCCCAGGATCTCGGTCTCGGTGAACGCGTCCACCGCGGACACCGCGTCGTCGAGCAGTAGAATCCGCGGGTCGACGGCAATCGCGCGCGCCAGCGCGGTCCGTTGTTTCTGTCCACCCGAAAGGGTCACACCACGCTCACCAACACGCGTCTGCGCGCCGTCAGGGAACTCGGCCAGATCCTTGTCGAGCCGCGCCACGGCGACCGCGTATCGCACCTCGGTCTCGATGTCCTGTCGTGCGGGATGGTCCAGCCCAAAGGCGACGTTCTCCTCGATGGTCTCAGAGAAAAGAAACGGC
>JAYZGM010000380.1:0-9142 GCA_036336225.1 Acidobacteriota bacterium
CGAATCGAGCGTCGCGCCCCGGTGGAAATCCGGTATTTCCGACCGCGTTCCAAGCTCGCGAATACCGTCGTGGATGTCTATGAACGGCTCGGTGTGTTCCGCGAGCCGCTCGGGCTGGTTGGCGAGCTGACCCGGGTCGAATCTGCGCTGGAGTCGGTCGCACTCGCCCCTGCTCGTCGATTCACGATTGCTGTCGACCGCGTGCTCGAGGACACCCAGGTGGCGCTCGGCCGCGTGCGGAAGGCAGCGTTACACGAGCTCCACCGCGACCCGTATGGGCCAGACATGGCGCCGGACATCCTCGCCCGAATACCGGCCGATCTGGAGCCTCTCACCGAACGCGTGGTGCTGGCTGCAGCTGAACAGCTCGATCTGGACGTCGAGGAACATCGCCAGGGTCGACGCTACTCCATCGAGTTGGGACATCGGTCTCGTGTCGAGAGCCTGCCGGGAGTCGCGCCGGGATCCAGTTTTCTCGGCACATTCAACCGAGAGGAAGCCGTGCTCGACGAGAGCATCGACTTCTTTAGCTCGGGGCATCCGCTGGTGGAGGGCATCCTCGCCCATGTCGACGAATCCGCTCTGGGTCGGGTGGCGCTGCTTCGTGTCGTCGAAGACCAGGAGGCATTCGGGCTCCTGGCGCTATATCGCGCCGCCAGCGGATTCACCGCCGTCGCGGTCGACATTGAGGGCCGAGAACGACCGGACTGGGCCGCGCGACTCATTCGGCCGCCTCTTGAAACGCGACCGGTCACACCAGACACCTGGACACGGCAACCAGGATGGCCCTCATTGATCCGGCGGCTTGCGGCGCCCCTCGAGGCGCGGGGCCGCCCACTCGCGATGGCGATATTCAAGTTCGAGAAGAGACGAGTCGTACAGACGAAGGGGCCAGACCAGCCTGTGGTCTGACCCCCACACATTGTCGGTAGTCGGCGGTTGCGCTACAACGGTCGATCCGGGTTGATAAGCGACCGCCACATATGGGCGACGGGGCTGTTGTCATACCCGATGCCCTCTTTTGGCTGTTTGAACTGACGACCGATGATATCGGTGTACTCCTCGATCCGGATCTCGCGTTGGTTCTCATCGAACGCGTATTGGTCGTTCACCGTCACTAGTCGCGCTTCCATGTAGTAACGGTGATTGCGAGCAAACTCGTAGTCGGCCTTGATGTACTCGTCCGGCTCGTAATCCACCCCGAAGATCCGGTTGTACATCTCCGGATAATCGTATCCAGCCCCCTCGTCCGCAAAAAACCGTAACGCTTGGTGATACTTGATCGCCCAGCTCACCCGCTCGTCGACGTAGGGCGCGAACAACTGCGCACCCCAGTAACCATGGTCGGCCTTGATCAGGTTCTGGGTCACATCGTGCAGCAGACACGCGAACACCGTCCGCTCGGACTGACCCGTCTCGATGGCTCGATTCGCGCTCTGCAACACATGACGTGCGGGCGCGAACCGCCGTTCAAAGAAATCAATCAATGTGGGCTTGTCCGGCATTGGCTCGAAGCCCGTGGTGGTCGGCTGAAACAAGTTCCCGGTGCCCCGAGGAATCCTGGGTTCGGCCGACGCTTGTGCCGTTTCGACGAGTGCCACACGACCATCGAGCTGGTCGGTCATGTAATGCTCCAACGCCTCGGCTCGGTCCTCGTGCCCCATCGCCGCCACCGCGGCGGCGCCCCCAACCGAAGCAAAGAACTTACGTCGATCAACCTGCATGTGGCCCCCTCTGTGTCCGTGACGGCACGTTTGCCGATTCACGCTACCGGGCGAACGTGGCCGGTGTCAACCCGTCTTCGCTCCAATGGGCGGTTTCCTATACGATTGGGGTCTCGCGTCACCATCGTCCGTATCACTTTGAACCCGACATGCACCCCGATCTTCAGGACGCCATCGACTTCCACCAGGCTATCGTGAGCGAGGGCGCCAAAGCGCTCGTCGGCTACGAACGCGAGAAGGCGCTCGCCAACATGGTGCTGTTGGCGGAGATTCCGACCACCTACGACCAAAACGAACAACGTCAAGTAAACGCCGGCAACCTTCTGCTCCGTGGTGTCCCCGGTGTCGGCAAGACGTTTTTTGGGGTCATCCTGGCCGCCATTAGTGGCGCCAGGTTCGCTCGCCTCCAGGGCCGCGCGGATCTCCAACCCACCGAGGTCGTCGGGTTTCAAATGATCAATCCCGCGACCGGGGAGTTCATTACCGAGTTCGGACCACTTGCGTCCGCGGAAGTGATCTTGCTCGACGAGATCAACCGGATCCCACTCAAGTCACAGAGCGCGTTTCTGGAGGGCTTGCAGGACCGCTCGGTGACGGTGGGCAAGGAGACCTACCAGCTACCAACCTTCAGCTTCGCCATCGCCACCATGAACCCGATTGAGCTGGGCCAGGGGACGTTCCCCTTATCGGAGGCCGCCACGGATCGGTTCGCGATCATGGTCAACATCGGGTATCTCCCCCCAGAAGAAGAGCAAAAGCTGGTCGCGTTCGACTTCAAGAAGGTGCAACTTCAGGGATTGATGTCAAAGGAGCGTGTGCTCGAGCTTCGGGCTCGTATCGGGGAACAGGTATATCTCCACGAGGCGTTGGGGAAGTACATTCGGAGGCTCGTGGCGGCCACTCGCCCCTACAGCCCAGAAACCGATTGGTGGTATCGGTCACCGTCGTCACTTGTCGAACAGTATGTGGATCTGGGTGGGTCACCCCGGGCCACGATCTGCTGGGGCCGACTGGTCAAAGTGTGGGCGTTGTTGTCTGAAGGCCGTTCCGAGGTCTATCCCGAAGATATTCAGGCGCTAGCCGCGTATGTGCTCGGGCATCGAATCTGGCTAGCTCCACAGGCGGCCAGTCGTGACATTCGGGTCGCCATGGTGATCGACGAAATCCTCGATCAGGTGCCGATTCCATGACTCCTGCCACCGACGACTCGCTGGTGTCGTGGTCAGAGATCAAGGACGTCGAGCTGGTCATCGTGCGTCGGTTGCAGGAACTGGCGATTGGCGCTCACCTCAGTGCGTTTCACGGGTCGGGTCACGACCTTGCGGGGCTGCGTGACTGGCAACCGGGCGATCGGCTGTCGACGATCGATTGGCCGCAGTCCACGCTCACCAACTTTAGTCCTTTGGTGACCCGCGAGTTTGACCAAGAGAGCAACGCACCCGTCGTCATTGCGGCCGACATCTCGCAGTCCACCCGATGCGGTGTCGGCGAGGCCTCCATCGCCAAGCGCATCGCCCGGGTCGTTGCCACCTTCGCAATGGCGGCGGCCTTCTTCCAGGACCGAGCCGGGCTCGTCACGTTCGACCGCGACATGCGACGCATCACCGTCCGGCCGCGGGTCGGGAGAGCTCATGCCATGCACTGTGTCGAGATGTATCAGCGTGAGCTCCTGGGAGACGGTGACACCCGTCCACGGGCCGTTAGCAGCTTCGCCGGGTTGTTGCGGACCCGGTCCCTCGTGCCGGTCGTGTCCGACTTTCTCTTCGACGACCCACACCTGTTGCTTCGCGAGCTCACCAATTTGAACGCGACGCACGACGTGTTCTTGGTCATGATCGACAGCGCGTTCGCGTTCGAGCTCCCCCCACTATCCGCCGGTTGGGTCGAGGGCTACGACATCGAGACCGGGCGCAGCCAGCTGCTGTCGTCCCACGACCTGACCGGTCTTGGCCAACGAGTGCGCGCGTGGCAAGACTCGGTCGAACAGACCGCCACCGGCTCGGGGCTGGATGTGCTGCGCATCGGTGACGATAGTCGCCCATTTCACGACACCCTGGTGTCATTTCTCCTGGAACGCAAACGCTCGAAACGGTGATGCTCTCCGTGCCACTTCCTCATTCAGAATCCCTGGCCGCCCGTGGTGAAACCCCGTGTCGCACCGAGAGCGGTGCTGAGCGCAGCTCGCAAGGCGCCACGAGGGAAATTGGGCATTTTCGACCCCGCTGGATCAAAACCGACCGGCGTCCCTGTGTGGGCCTCAGCGCCACTCGAAGGCAGCGGGGCTCTTGCCACGGGCGGCGAGAACCTTCTGGCCGACGAACCCGATGGTGTCTCTATCCCGTGATCGTGCTTGGGCTGGCGGTGTTCACCGTGTGGTCAGCGTCGGCGGGGGCCCAACCCACTGATGACACGACCGCCGTCGACGCCCTACGTTGCTGGCGACGCGCGAGCCGGAATGCAGTCTTTGTCGGGCAACAGTTCACGATGACGGTCACCTGTCGTCTGGTGGACACCGACACCGCGCGCACCCAACTCGACCCGGCCGCCCTCGAGCCAGCCACACTCGACGTCGCCCCATTTGAGGTCTTGAGTGGGGAGCGCTTTGATGATGTCTCGATCGGGCCCTATCGGTTCCTCCAATATCAGTACACGCTGCGGCTGGTATCCGAACGATTCGGAGACGACGTCGAGCTCCCGGCGATAGAGGCGGACTATCGCATCGAGCGCCGGCTCGGGGATAGTCCCGGACTGCTGGGCCGCGAGCTCAACTATGTGCTCCCCCCGGAACCTGTTCGGCTCGTGTCACTCGTACCCGACTCGATGGTCGCCATCCGCGATCTCCCCCCCGTCACCCTGGGGACAAGTGAGACTCGGGAGTTTCGGGCCAATCTCCTAAGTTTGCTGGCCGGGTTCTTTGGTTTGGCGGCTATCGCGGTCGTCGGTTTCGGTGCCGCCCGAATCGTGCGTGATCGGGCAGGGGATCTCCCGCGGAGGGAACGTCGTCTGCCGCCGGCGACGATGGCCCGTTGTGCTCTCGACGAACTGACACGCGTGCGTCACGTCACGGTCCAACGAGGGTGGACACCTGAACAGACCGGTCACGCCTTGGCGGCTCTTCGGGTTGCGAGCGCGCTCGCCTCGTCTCATCCGGTCGCCCATGTCTTTGTTGATGACAACGCATCACCGCGAAACGGCCAGCTCCGTCTGCGAGCCGGGTGGCCGCGACCACGGGTCGCCTTGATCTCGTCGGGTCTCACGGCCAGCTCGTTGATCAACGGGGACTCGAGTGACCGGCACGGCGTACGGGCGGGTGGAACGACCGAACGGGTGACCGGCGACTTCTCCCGGGCGTTGTCACTGTTCACCCGCGCGCGATACGGCCGACCGAACGAGGTCGCTGGGGACGAGCTGTCACAAACACTCCGACACGCCATCGAGCACACCCAACGGCTGGGGTGGACTCTGACCGCGCCGGTACGTCACGCCATTCACCTGCGCGACCGCTGTGCGAGGATGTGGCGTAGTCTGACCACGGGGAGGGTTCGGTAGCGTGGAGACACTCAGTGCGGTCGTCGAGCGGATGGCGGCTACCCTCGCCGAGCTCGACAACCTCACCCTCAGCAATCTTCCCCTTCCAAGACGAGATCAATCCGTCATCATCTTCGGTATCGTGGCATTGCTGGCGCTCGCCGCGCTCTTGACCCAGACCCTTCTCCGTCGTCGTGCGGGTCGAACGCATCTCGTACTCCCGGCGCTCCTCTCGTCCACCCTGACGAAACGGTCCCAGCTCGCCCCACTCCGACATGGCGCGTTCGTGCTGTTTCTCGCTGGGGTACCGTTCTTCGCGATCGCGTTGTCCGATCCACACACATCCCTGGTCGAGGAACGCGCCACGTTTCCAGGGCATCGAATCGCCATCTTGATCGACGCCTCCCTCAGCATGGACAGCTCGTTTGCCACCAACCAGCTCGGATGGGGCAATACGTTTCTCGCCAACGTCGCGGCCGCCGAATATTTCGTGCGACGACGCATGGAGGGCAACCATCGCGACCTCGTCTCCCTCGTGCAGTTTGGCGGCGAAGCCTACATCGTCACCCCCTTTACGAACGACTACGAGAACATCCTGCTGAGTATCGGACTCATCGGCACCCCCGAGGAATATGACCGGTTCCCCGACCACGGCACGCTAATCATGCGCGCCATCACTCGCGGGGTACAGTTGTTTCGCACGTTCGATTTCCTGAGGACCCAGGGAAATCTCATGGTGGTCTTCAGTGACGGGCAAGATACACACGCGGTCTACGAAGGACAGTCGCTGGACGAAATCCTCCAGGAGGCAGCGGACAACTCGATCCCGGTGTACTTCATCAGGACCGCTTATGACCAACGTCTCGGGGACGTGCTTCCCGACGTAACGTGGAAACTGGCCGTCGAAAAGACCGGAGGGCGTTTCTATCCCGCCGCCGATGAGGCGGCAATTCTACAAGCAGTCCACGAGATCGACGAGCTCTCGGCGGGCCAGATCGAGTTCACCCAATATGTCGCGCATCAACCGAGGTTTGCCCCGTTTGCGCTGGTCGCTGTTGCCTTCTGGTGCGTGGCGCTTCTCATGGGGCTCGGTCTGAAACCGTTCAGGAGGTTTCCGTGAAGACGGCTCTCCGCCACCTCACGCTGGCGGTCGCACTGGCCGCCATTGCGCTCGCACTGCTGGTCGACGCGCGTCTCGAACGACGCATCGCACAAGCCGACCGAGACGTGGCGACACTCAACCTCTCGCGCGCCGCCGCGGGCTATGACGCAGTTGCCGGTACCTTGGCTCCGACCACGCGTCTCCCCTGGCTCTTTCGTCAAACCCGACAGATGGTTGCGGCGAAACAGGCAGCCGTGCGGTACTGGCGAGGGGACTACCTGCCGATCGTGACGCACTACGCATCACCGGACAGCCCGGACATCTCCGACAATTTCAACCTCCAGTTCATCGTCGCCAACGCCGACTACCTTGTGCGACAACGACCGGACGCGACCGCCGCGCTGGCCCTCGGGACCCTCGACCATTCCATCGGCACGTTCCGACGACTGATAGAGACCAACCCGGCCCATGAAGACGCGGCCTTCAACTACGAGCTGATGGTCCGCTTGCGGAACCGGATCGCGGCCGGAGCCGCGATCCCACCGTTCGAGCACCCCAGCGTACCAGGCAACGAGGGGGAGGACCCGGAAGAAGCGGACATGGAAGACGTGCAGATCTATGTGCCGCGTGACCAACTCGTCGACCCCCAGGACACCGAGGACCCGACCATCGGCGAAGGTGCACCGATTCGCCGACGCGGCTGAAACAAGATGCCGGCGGTCCAGTTTGGTGAACCCACGTTCTTGTGGCTGTTGGCCATACCGGCCGGTCTCGGACTACTGTGCCTGTGGCAGCTCAGCCAACGTCACCGAGACGTGCGGGCCGCCACCCGCCAGCGGATCATCCCGGTGCCAGAGCGCTTTTCGCTCACCGGGGGACTCGCTTTCTGGACCTGTCTGGTGCTGGCGGTGCTCGCGACCACACTGGCACTCTCCCGCCCGCGGGTGCTCGCGTCCGTGACACGTGACGCGGGCGCCGACTTCATCGTCCTGCAAGATGGGTCCACCTCGATGCGGGTCAGCGATGTCCGTCCGGACCGATGGCAACAGTCCGTGCGCTGGATCCGGTTGTTCGCCGAGCTTCTCAGCTGGCAGGATCAACGCATCGCCTTAGCGCTCTTCGCACATCGGACGGCTCCGCAGGTTCGACTCACACGCGACCCCAACGCGCTATTCTTCTTCCTTGACCACCTCGGAGAAGAACCCCCGTTTCGCCTCGAGGACGACACAAGCTGGGACACGAACATCGAAGAGGGCATCTATTGGGGCGTCCAGATGTTCGGCCGGGATGCCGAGCTGTATGGCGAGCGTCTCAGCGCCAAGGCGTTCATCATCCTCTCGGACGGCCAAGCCTGGTCTGGTGAGGTCGATAATGCGCTTCGGCTCGCCCGTGATCAGGACATCCGCGTGTATGTCGTGGGGATCGGCACGACGGCCGGCGGCCTCATCCCACAGCTCCCTGTGGGCCCCTATGACCCACCCCAAGACCCGATCCACTCCGTGCTCGACCGACGATCGCTCCAAGCGATTGCGCAAGCCGGTGGGGGCGAGTACTACGAGCTCGGCATCGACTCGGGACAGGACATCGCGCTTGAGATCATCACCGACGTACAACGTCGTTCCCAGTCAACCCACCAAGAAGAATCCTTCACCGAGCTCTATTGGTTTCTCCTGTTGTCAGCCGCCGGTTTGATCGGTCTCGGCACGCTCCTGCTCAAAGAACGTA
Source organism: Acidobacteriota bacterium (assembly GCA_036336225.1). Taxonomy (GTDB): domain Bacteria; phylum Acidobacteriota; class Vicinamibacteria; order Vicinamibacterales; family UBA8438; genus JAJEEA01. The sequence goes on from JAYZGM010000380.1 coordinate 8,080, forward strand.
CCCAGTTATGGTGGCAACTCGCCACCGCCGCCACCATCGTGGTTCTGTTACTCACGTGACTGGGAACCCTCGGTCGAGAGGACACCGTAGGCCTCCGTCGCGAGGGAAGAGCGAGTCACGCGGGTGGGCGTGAAATCGACGTCCCTGGGGTGTGATATCCCTGGTCTTCAGGTCGCGAGCGCCTGGCTCACCGCCGGCGGGAACAATCCGCCCACATCGCCTTCCAGTCGTAGGGTTACTGCCGCGTGGCCGTCATGCTCGGTGGCGCCACGATTGATGACGATATACGGCACTCCCCGTTCGGCGGCCGACAACGGGATCCCAGCGGCCGGGTAGACCGACAGGGTGGAACCGAGCGCCACGACAAGATCGGCCTCCCGTACAGCGGCGGCGGCCCGGGCCAACACGGTGGAATTGAGACTCTGACCAAAGCTGATCGTGGCCGACTTCAGATAACCACCGCACGGACACCGGGGGGGCTGGCGGGTCTCAGAAAATTGTTGCATGTGCGCTTCTGGGTCACTCCTCGACTGGCACCGCACGCATTCGATCTCCTCGTTGGTGCCATGCACCTCGATGAGCAACTCATCGGACGTCCCAACTCGGCTATGCAATCCATCGATGTTCTGCGTCACCACCGCCTGGAGCTTGCCCGCCCGCTCGAGATCCGCAATGGAGGTGTGAACCGCGTTGGGCTTCGCGTCGCGGAAGGAAGGCCACGCCTCGTACTTCTGGTCCCAGTATTCCACCCGAGCCGACTCAGAGCTCAAGAAATCGTCGAAATAGACGGGTCGTCGCTCTTTCCAGACCCCGGACGGCCCCCGAAAGTCTCGGATGCCACTGCCCGTGGACACACCGGCGCCGGTGAACACAAGTATGCGCCCCGCATCGCGGAGCCGCTGCACGAGCTGCCGGTCCATATGTCTTCGAAACCGTGTTGGCACTTTCGTTTCAACGTCGAACCGTTCCCCACGGACGCGGCGACGATCCGGTCCGTGAGTCGCGCCATGAATTATGCCGCGAACCACGCTTACAGGGGACTCGTCACGAGCGCGGGGGGACC
>JAYZGM010000381.1:0-5536 GCA_036336225.1 Acidobacteriota bacterium
TAGTCAGCCCGGTCCTCATAGGGAGCGGCGAGCGCATCGACCAGCCGGTGAAAAGCAGCGTAATCACCGCCGTAGACCCCTCGGATCGCCTCTTCCACCCGGTGGTTCCGCGGAATGCGGATCGGATTGGCCATGCGCATCTCGTCGAGTCGCACGCCTGGGCTCGTATCGCCTGTCCAGGTCTCGAACCAGTCGTCGAACGACGCCCCCTCTGAGAACAGCGCTCGAAGCGGCCCGACGTCTCCTCCCCCGGCCACAACAGTCAGCCTCCGGAAGAACACCGTGAAGTCGATCTGCTCGCGCTCCAAGAGATCGAGGCAGGCCTGAATCCGCTCGCCGTCGACCTCGGCCGTCAGGCCCAGCTTGTTCCGGAACCGTCGGCCGAACTCCGTACTAAACCGACCTGCATAGCCCTGCAGTACTTGCTCGGCCGTCGAGATGGCCTCGGACTCGACGTCGGCCAGTAGTGGCAGCAAGGTCTCGGCAAACCGTGTCAGGTTCCAGAGTCCGATTTCCGACTGGTTGCCCCACGCGTACCGGCCACCAGTGTCGATCGAACTGAACACCTTCCGCGCCTGAAAGTCGTCCATGAACGCGCACGGGCCATAGTCGATGGTCTCCCCCGACACCGTCGTGTTGTCGGTATTCATGACGCCATGAATGAAGCCCAGCGAGAGCCAGTGGGCGATCAGGTCGGCCTGCGCGGCCACGACGCGCTCGAGCAGAGTCCGATACGGTGCGGGCGACTCGGCTGCCTCAGGATAGTGACGGGCGATCGCGTGGTCGGCCAGTTCCCTAACGGCGTCGTGGTCCCGACGCGCAATGAAGTACTGGAACGTGCCGACCCGGATGTGACTGGAGGCGACCCGGGTAAAGACCCCACCCGGTTCCGGGCCCTGCTGACGGATAACTTGCTCGCCGGTGGCCACCGCCGCCAGTGCCCTAGTCGTCGGGACCCCGAGCGCGGCCATTGCCTCGCTGACGACGTATTCGCGAATGACAGGCCCCAGTGCCGATTTCCCGTCACCGCCCCGGGAGAACGGCGTCCGGCCTGAGCCCTTCAGCTGCACGTCACGGCGGGCACCTACGACATCCACCACCTCTCCCAGCAGCAACGCCCGACCGTCGCCCAGTTGTGGCACGAAGCCGCCAAACTGATGCCCCGCGTACGCCTGAGCGAGCGGCTCGGCTCCCTCGGGTGTGACGTTGCCCGCCAGCATCGCCACCCCCTCGTCTGAACGGAGCCATGCCGCATCGATCCCGAGCACCTTCGCTAGCTCGGCATTGAGCCGGATCAGTTCGGGGCGAGGGACCGGGGTCGGGGCCTGGCGCGCATAGAAACGCTCGGGCAACCTGGCGTAGCTGTTGTCGAATTCAATCAGCATGGTCGCCGGGTCACTAGTTCGTTCGACCGACCGGAGCGGCGGAGCTAGTCCGCCTGCTCACCGATCACCCACAGCATGTCGATGGTCTTCTCGGCGTCCGTCGAGTCACACGCGATAACCAGCGTGTGCTCCCCGTCATCGAGACCGAGCGCCTCGAACACCTTCACGTAAAACTGCCCCTCCGGGTCGGCGTCGTAGCTCAGATCGAACATTCCCTGCTCGACGCCGTCGAGGCTCAACGCAACTGAACCGCTGGTCGGGTTCCGGTGGGCGTAGTACTGCACGGCCGAGCCGGTGAACGTGACCCGGGCCTCGCAGTCGGCGTAACCGAAGGCCAGCGTCGCCCCCGACGCGTTCCAGTGCCGTGGCTCGCTGGTGAACCCGTCGAACTCCCAGCGAGGATCGCTATCCTCGATGGTCGTCCAAGCGACCTCGGTCTCGGCCACGTCCGCCACGGCGATCTGCTCGCCGACGGGAATTACCCAGGTGTCCCCGTCGACGGCGCCGCCCATCGCTTCCACCACGACCTGGTCGATGACCTCGAGCCCGCGCTCGGACATCCCGGTCAGGCTATCGAGCGGCCGTGGCAAATCGTAACGGGTCCTCTCAATGTTGTAGCCGTCGGCAAAGTCGTACTTCGCAAAGTGCTCCTCGAGACCGGCGTAGCCGTAGAGAAAGCCGAGCAGCCCGCCCCAGGTGGCGGTCGGGTTGTCCGAGTCCCAGCCGGACAAGGTGCCGATCCGGATGGTCTTCTTGTAGTCCCCTTCACCGTAGAAGAGGCTCACGATGGACGCGCCGAAGTTGATGCCCGCGTCCCACGAATAGCGATACACGTACCCGGCCGCGCCGTCGTTCTGGTAACGCTCGTGCAGCTTGTCTCGGGTCTGCTCCCAATCGTCCTTGTCCGGGTTCGCCAGATACTCGGCCTTCACGAAATCGTACATGTCGGCAATATACGACCAGTCGGGCACCCGTTGGCGGGCCTGCTCGGCCAGCCACATGACCTGGTCGCCGCGCGACAGGTTCGGGTCAACGACCGGTGCCACCGCGTGCATGATCACGTAAAATTCCGCCGCCCACTCCGAGTGCAGGTAGGCGGTGGTCCGGATCGGGAGATGGGCCATTTCGAGCGCCACGTCGGGACGGCCAGGCGCAAAGACGCCAAAAACCTCGGTGGTCAGCTGAGCGTCGATCATGTCCCACATCGGGTTGTTGGTGGGAAGCGAGGTGGCCGGCGGTATGGCCCCGTTCTGCATCTGGCCAAGCGCCGCCAGGTTCGACACCCAGAGACGAGGCAACCGGATGTGGTCTTGCCATTCCCGACTGATCTGCTCACCCGTGAGCAGGTAGGTGCCGTACTGCTCCATGGCGTGCTGGTAGACGTACTCGATGTCGGTGTCGTCATCGGCTTGCCACGGATCTTGATCCAGCACGTAGTCGAGCGTGACGCGCCCGTCACGCTGGATCGACAGCCAGTCTTCGTCGGTGAAGAACGGCTTGCTGGTGCGAAGATTCTCGGTGGGGAGCCCCGTCCAGTTAGCGATCACGCCTCCCAGCCAGAAACCGCGGAGTTGATCCAGGTATGCGGTGCGACCGATGACATGAGTGGCGACGTCGTTCTCGACGCCCGGCGGCGGCGCGTCACCTCCGGTGCTGCCGCTCCCACACGCGGTAGCCAGCGCAACCAACGGCAGCACGACGGCACGGCCAGTCACAAGCCACCCGCACCAGACGCTTTGCATCACTCGACGCTCTCCAGCAAATACTCCACCAGTGGGGTCACGATGGCATCGGCATCCTCCAGATGCGGCACGTGCCCGAGGCCCGGAATCAAGTGCAGGCGGCCGTTGCCGTTAGGCACGGTCTCGGCCAACACCCGCATCCGCTCCTGGAACGTCTCGGCGGGCCCAAGGAGCAGGTCTTCCGCACCGCCGAACGCCAGGGTCGGCACGCGGATGTGGGCCCAGTCGTAGACCACCGGATCACCGTAGAGCATCTGGCTGATGATCGACTGCACCATCGCAAGCCGCGGCCAGTCCGAGCTGAGCGTCCACGATGTGCGAATGCGCGTGTAGAGCTCGAACTCGTCGTTCCAAGCCGACGGATCGTGTCCGACGTAACGGCTGAGGCTCCGACGCGTGCTCTGATAGTCGGTCTGCAACACCCGTTCGTAAATCTGGTCGACAGGGGTCATCGGGCGATTGAAGCGGCCATCGGACAGCCCGATCGGGTTGTAGATTACGAGCCGCTCGACCGAGTCGGGATACTGAGTCGTGAAACGGGTCGCCAGCATCCCACCCATGGAATGCCCGACGAGCGCGACCTTCTCGATCCCTTCCTCTTGCAAGATTAGATGGGTGTTGCTCGCCTGCGAACTGAAGTTGTAGGGTGCGATCGGCTTCGACGATTTCCCGTAGCCAATCTGGTCGGGCACGATCACGCGGAAACCGGCGTCGATCAGCCCCTCAATAATCACCCCGAAGTAGAAACCGCCAAAGTTGTTGCCATGCAGCAACATGACCGTGTGGCCGTTGGCGATACCTCGGGGAGCGACGTCCATGTAAGAAATGCGGACGTCCTGGCGGTACACGTTGATGTCCAGATACTTGCTCGGATACGGATAGGGACACTCGTCGCAGGTGATGCTCCCCGGCGCAATGTCCGGTGTCGGCACCGTCGGCAGGATCTCGCGACCTTGCGCGGAAACGGTCGTGGCAACGACCAGGGCGAAGAGAGTCAGACAGTACGGTTTCAGATGTTTCAGCATGGGCCTCGTCAAGAGTGGATACCGGCGGGGAATCTACCACACGCGGCGGGAGAATCGCCGCATGTCAGCGGAAACACCGTGGCAACGAACACCTCGAGCGAAGTGAGGGAGGGACGGGTATTGCGACCGACACGTGCCCTGCGTGGAGGTCACCGAGCCTCGGATCGAGGTAAATTGAATCGACGTAGACTAGCCTGGTCTTCCGCCCCCGTCCTTTTTCCACGGTCAAACGACCAACATCCAAATATTTGGATTAGTTCGACTGCGATCCAATTACACGTATGTCAGTGCCATCCTTAGAGATCACTAAGTAGCTCCTTAACAGTTACTTGCGGAAATAAACCAAGTGCGTATTTCAGGCACGTTAATTGCTTCACTAACGTCAGGATCTTTGTAGCAGCTTGCTGTTCTCGCTACCATGGAGGTGGGCGTAATGAAGTTTGGTAAGTTTTTTGCTGTCGTGCTCGGCATCCTAATGTTGGTGCCGGCCGCGGCCTCGGCCCAGAGCGCATTAGCGGGTCGGGTCGACGACAACACCGGGGGCGCGCTCCCCGGCGTGACCGTCGAAGCCAGCAGCCCAGCCCTGATCGAGGGGTCACGTATCGCCGTTACTGACGGCACGGGACAGTACACGATCATCGACCTACGGCCTGGCACCTACACCATGACCTACACGCTGCCCGGGTTTGGCACCCAGGTACGTGACGAGGTGCAGCTCCCGTCGGATGTCACGGTCAATCTCGACATCGTGATGTCGGTCGGCGCCGTCGAAGAGACGATCACGGTGTCTGGCGAGACCCCGGTCGTCGACGTGCAGCAGGTTGAGCGAACGGAGGTGCTCTCGCGCGAGACGCTCGAGGCGATTCCGACCGGTAACAGCCTGTATTCGTTCGGCACCCTGGTGCCAGGTATTCGCACGAGTCTCCCCGACATCGGGGGCGCGCGGGCGATGGAACAAGTCCTGATGTATGGCAACGGGGCCGGTGGGGTGGACACAACCACCCTGGTCGACGGGATGCAGGTGAACTCGTCGATCGGCAACGGCGCCTACCAGATGTACTTCAACCCGCAGATGAACGCGGAGACCTCATTCACGACATCGGGCGCCGGCGCCGACACGCAGCGTGGCGGCATCCGGATCAACATGGTCCCGAAGGATGGCGGCAACAACTTCAGCGGGACGGCGTTCTTCGGCGGGTCGCATCGCGACTGGCAGTCGAGCGTGTGGAACCCGCGGCTGGGCGACCTCGGCGTGGCCTCGCGCGAGCAGGGAGACGCCCGGGACGGCGCGCCCCGAATCGACCGGGTCTATGACCTCAACATGTCGCTGGGCGGCCCGATCGTGCGGGACAAGCTGTGGTTCTTCGGCTCGTTGCGCGACTGG
>JAYZGM010000382.1:0-11884 GCA_036336225.1 Acidobacteriota bacterium
GGGTGAGACTGGCGCGTTGCGGCGATATGGCACCGGACGCCAACCGATGTTTGACCGCGAGCGGGTGTGAGGGACGATGTCTGGGTCGAATGAGGTGCTCTACGACACCGAGATTCCCAACAACGTGGGGTTGTCGGCCGACCGGCGTGTCCTCAAGGCGCTCGAACGGTGGCACCCGGGTTACCTTGACTGGTGGCACGCCATGGGGCCACAAGGATTTCAGGGGGCAGACGTCTATCTGCGTACGGCGATCAATGTCGACCACGACGGATGGGCCACGTTCGGCTTCGTCAAGATGTCGGAATATCGCTGGGGCATCCTGCTCGCCCCGGCGGTGCCCGGTCGAACCATCGGGTTTGGCGAACATCTTGGTGAACCGGTGTGGGAGCAGGTACCTGGCGAGTATCGGGCGATGCTCCGTCGATTGGTGGTTATCCAGGGCGACACCGAGCCCGCCTCGGTCGAGCAGCAGCGATACCTGGGTCAGACGGCGCCTTCCTTGTATGACATGCGGAACCTGTTTCAGGTCAATGTTGAGGAGGCCCGTCACCTCTGGGCAATGGTCTACATCCTGCAGAAGTACTTTGGCCGTGATGGTCGTGAAGAGGCGGCGGCCCTCTTGGAGCGTCGCTCGGGCGACGACGACCGTCCCCGCATGCTTGGGGCGTTCAACGAGCAGACACCCGACTGGCTCTCCTTCTTCATGTTCACCTTCTTCACGGACCGCGACGGCAAGATGCAGCTGGAAAGTCTGGCGCAATCCGGTTTTGATCCGCTCTCCAGGACGAGTCGCTTCATGCTGACGGAAGAGGCTCACCACATGTTCGTCGGCGAAACCGGAATCCGTCGTACGGTGCAGCGCACGTGTGACGCGATGCGCGCCGCGGGGCTTGAGGATCCGCATGACATCGAGCGGGTCCGCGCGCTCGGAGTCATCGATCTGCCGACCCTCCAGAAGAAAGCCAATCTCCACTTCTCCTTGTCTCTTGATCTGTTCGGGTCTGAGGTGTCGACCAACGCGGCCAATGCCTATGCCGCCGGGCTCAAGGGGCGGTTTCACGAAGGGCGGATCAAGGACGACCACCGACTGGTGGGTGATACCTATCCGGTTTTGAAACTAGTGGACGGGCACGCGGTGGTCGTACCGGTCCCCGCACTGGCCGCGCTGAACATGCGGTTGCGTGACGACTATGTCCGGGATTGCGAAGAGGGGATTACCCGTTGGAATCGGATCATCGCCGGGACCGGGGTCGATTTTCGTCTCCGTCTTCCCCATCTGGCCTTCAACCGCGTCATCGGCGAGTTCGCCCGCGTTCAGGCATCGCCGCTCGGTGAGATGCTCACGACCGACGAATGGGTCCGACGGTCCCATGAGTGGTTGCCCGGGCCGGAGGATGGCGAGTATGTGCAGTCGTTGATGCGCCTGGAACTGACACCCGGCGCATATGCGGGCTGGATAGCCCCGCCCAAGCGAGGTATCGACAACCAGCCGGGTGACTTCGAATACGTCAGGCTTGAGGGATAAAGATGGGAGTGGCACTGCTGCGGGATATTCGATACGGTCTCCGAACCCTGTTTCGAGACCCGGGCTACAGTGTCCTGGTGGTGGCGACCCTGGGTCTGGGGATCGGTGCCAACACCGCCATCTTCAGTGTCGTGTATGGGGTCTTGCTCCGCCCGTTGCCGTATGAGGACGGTCATGAGCTGGTGCTAGCCCGGCAACAAGCGACGCGGGCCGGTTCGACCACGATCCCGTTTTCCGTCAAGGAAATCGCCGACTATCGAGAGCAGCTCGAGACGCTTGACGGGCTTGTCGAGTATCACGGCATGTCCTTCACATTGCTCAACCGGGGTGCGCCCGACCGTGTGCTCACCGGGGTGGTGTCGGCCAATTTTTTTGACGTGCTCGGGGTGAGACCGCGGCTCGGGCGCGCGTTCATCGACAGCGACGACGACATCGGCGCCGAACCGGTGTTGGTGTTGAGCCACCCCTATTGGCAGCAGCGTTTCGGTGGTGATCCGAATGTGGTCGGCACGGTGCTGGAGATGAACGACCGACCCCATACCGTCATCGGCGTGCTCCCGCCGATTCCGCAATATCCGCGGGACAACGATGTCTACATGCCCACCTCCGCGTGCCCGTTTCGGGCGCGCGCCGAAGCCCGGATGCACGAGGACCGGACGGCCTTTCGAGGGATGACCGCCTTCGGACGTCTGCGCAAGGGAAACGAGGTGGATCAATTCGGGGCGGACCTCGCCATGGTGGCGTCTCGGCTCGAGCGTGACTTCCCGGAGGTGTATGAACCTGACTCTGGCTACACGGCGATTCCGATTGCGCTCGACGACGAGCTGACGAGTCAGGCGCGTCCCATGTTGTTGATCCTGCTTGGCATCACCACACTGGTGTTGCTGATTGCCTGTGCCAATGTGGCGAATCTTACGTTGGCGCGGACGTCGGGACGACATCGAGAGCTTGCCTTGCGGTCGGCGCTCGGAGCGGGTCGTGGCCGTATCTTGACCCAGCTCCTGACCGAGACCATGCTTCTGGCGTTGGCTGGCGGCGCGGTGGGGCTGGGGCTGGCGTGGGCCGGTCTCGACCTACTTATCGCCTTTGCTGGGTTACTGACGCCCCGCACGAGTCAAATCGCCTTGGACGGATCGGTGCTGGTGTTTACCGGGATGCTCTCCGTTGTCACCGGACTGGTCTTTGGCCTGTTACCAGCGCTATCCACCCGCTCCAGCGTGGCCACGACCTTGAAGGAGGGGAGCGGACAGTCGACCGATACCCGTCGCGCGCGGGTGTACCGTCAGCTGCTCACGGTGGCGCAGGTCGCCGTTTCGTTCATGCTCCTGGTTGGGGCTGGGCTCCTGTTGGCCAGCTTCTATCGTCTGCAGCAGGTGGACCCGGGGTATCGAGCGGAGAACGTCTTGACGGCTGAGGTGTTCCCGAACTGGTCGAAGTACACGTCGGCGGAAAGCCGGCGCCAGTTGTTTACCGGCATTCTCGATCGGATCGAGAGCCGGCCTGGCGTGCTCTCGGCGGCGGTGGCGAACGATGTGCCGCTCGACGGGCAGCCGGCGCAACAGCAAGCGTTCCAGATTGAGGGTCGACCCTATGACGATCCCGATCTGCGACCCGAGCTCGAGGTGCGTGTGGCGAGTCCACGCTATTTCGAGACGATCGGCGTCGGGTTGTTGGCAGGTCGCGTATTCACCGACCTCGATGACGATGCCGGAATCGGGGTCGCGCTCATCAGCCGGGCGCTGGCCCAACGCCACTGGAGCGCGACCGACCCTATCGGCCAGCGGGTCACACTGAATGACGGAGCGGACTGGCTGACGGTGGTTGGGGTGGTGGCCGACGTCCGTCATGAGGGCCTGGACCAGCCTGTGTCTGACGTCCTCTATCGACCGTTTCTTCAGGTGGCCGGGGCCAGCCGGATTTTGGTTCGGGCTCGAATGGATCCGTTGTCGCTGGCCACTGAGGTGCGGGCGGCCGTGCACGACATCGATGCCGAGCAACCGGTCGAAGCATTCTCCACGCTGGCACAGGCTCGTCGCGACACGATGGCCAGCCGGCGTCTCACGATGGTGCTCCTGGGGCTCTTCGCCGGGTTGGCTCTCTTAATCACGGTGACTGGCATCGCTGGCGTCGTGGCGACGTCAGTGAGCCAGCGGACTCGGGAATTCGGCGTGCGGCTGGCACTTGGTGCCGAACCGGCCCGGTTGCTTCGGATGGTGATGCGTCAGGGACTCATGATGGTGGCCGCGGGGCTCGTGCTAGGCATGGCTGGCGCGGTCGGATTTAGTCGGGTATTGGCGAGCTTCCTGTTCGATACGACGCCGACCGATCCGTCGACATTCGCACTTGTGTCCCTCATGCTTGTGGGTGTGGCCGGCGTCGCCTGTTTGCTTCCGGCCTCTCGCACCTTGCGGGTGGATCCGGTGGTGGCGTTACGGGCCGATCGGTAGGAAGAGCATCCCGTAAAGAACACTTTTTGAGGAGCGTTGTTTGAGAGCCTCAGCATTTTGTTCCGGTCGTTGGAGGATGTGGGTGTGGCGAGCATGTTTGATCTCAATCGCTGCGGTCGGGGCGTTAGCCGGGAACCAATCGCCCGCCGCGGCGCAGACCCAGCGCCGGCTCGCACCGCAGGATTACTACCGTCTCGAAAGTGTTGGTGGGGGTGCGCTGTCGCCAGACGGGACACAGCTTGCGTTCGTCCGCACTCGTATCATCGAGACGGAGAACCGGCGTCAGAGCGAGATCTGGGTCGTGCCCACCGACGGGTCTGCTGCTCCGCGCCGGCTTACCAGCCCGGCGACCAGTGCTTCGAATCCACGCTGGAGCCCGGATGGGTCCATATTGGCGTTCAGCTCGAACCGGAGACGGCCGGAGGCGTCGACCGGACAGGCCAACATCACATGGTTCTTGTCCATGGACGGTGGCGGCGAAGCGTTTCGGATTCCCGGCGTGACGGGTAGGCCCATCTTCAGCCCCGATAACCAATGGATCGCCTACACGCGCCCGACGCGTCCGGAGTCGCCCGTGGGGGGCGAGCCCCTGACCGATGAGGAACGGCTCATTGAGAGCCGCTTCACCGGACGCATCTACGACTGGATGAATTATCGATTCAATGGTTGTGGCTATCTCCCGGATCCTCGAGACCCGCGGGCGACGCCACCGGCTGAGGTCTATGTCGTGGCGCGTACCGGTGGCGCGCCACGTCAGCTCACGTCGTTGGGAGTGAACGCCAGTGCTCTGGCCTGGCGACCGGATAGCGGCGCCCTCGTCTTTACTGCTGATACGGAACAACGCGACGAGGACAACTACGGACGGGCCGACCTGTGGGTGATCGATCTCGAGGGCCGCACCACGCGTCTGATCGACGATGGCTACAGCGTGTCACAGCCGGTCTGGTCCCCCGATGGGGAGTCGCTGGTGTTCAGACGACAAGCGAGCTTGAACCTCGTGATCGCCACGATGCGGGAAGACGTCCTGTCGGAGAGCGCTGAGAGCGGGCAGTGGGAGACGGATGAGCGAATCAAGGACGAGCTGCGTCGCCAGCAAGCGAGCGCTCGCCGAGCGCCGGTCAATCATGGGCCGGTGCATGGTGCGCCGGTCGATCTCGTGCGCCTTCGCGTGGCTGGAGCTGGTGGGGCGAAGAATCTGACGGCCGACTGGGATCTGCTCCCGTCGCAGCCCCAGATGAGCCCCCAGGGTGAGCTGTATTTCAGTGGTGGCATCGGGGGCAATACGCATCTGTTCCGTATCGGGTCCTTGGCGTCGTCGGTGGAGCAGGTTACCAGCGGCAATCGTCGGCTCAACGGCTTTACGTTTTCGACCGCGTTCGACCGTGTCGCCTACAGCGTGACTGGCTCCGTTCACCCGTCCGAGATGTATGCCGCCGAACTCGGGGAGGTCGGTGACCGGAAGCTGACCGGATTCAACGATCCCGTGCTGGCCGAGGTGGAGGTGCCGACCGCTGAGCGCATTCTGTATCCGAGCGACGACGGCACGCAGGTGGAGGGATGGGTGTTGGTGCCACCGGGCTATGATCCAGCCGCAGGACCGTATCCACTGATTCTGTCCATCCATGGCGGACCACACGGCGCGTATGGCAACAGCTTTGCGTTCGAGCAGCAGCTCTACGCGGCCGCCGGGCATGTCGTGGTCTACACGAACCCCCGTGGTTCGACCGGGTATGGCGAAGCGTTCCTGTGGGCGATCTGGGGCGGATGGGGCACATTGGATGGGCAGGATGTGCTGGCCGGTGTGGACCATGTTGTGGCCAATTGGGCGATCGACGAAGAGCGCATGGGAGTGACCGGCTACTCATACGGTGGGTTCATGACCAACTGGACAATCGGGCACACCGACCGCTTCGCGGCGGCGGTGACCGGCGCCGGAATCGTGAACTGGGTCAGTGATTACGGTACCGCGGACATCCCTCGCACAAAGGAGAGTGAGTTCTTCGGACCGCCCTGGGAGCCCCGGGGCCGCGAGCATCTCGAACGCCAGTCGCCGATCTACTACGCGGGGAACGTCACCACGCCAACGCTCTTCGTGCACGGCGAAGCAGACCATCGGGTGCCGATCGAGGAGGGCGAACAGATGTATACCGCCCTCAAAAAGAGGAACGTCGATGCCCGGTTTATCCGTTACCCCGACATGGCGCATGGGGGGTGGACCCCCTGGAACATGGTGCACCGGTATCATCATCAACTCGAATGGTGGCAACGGTATCTGGGCAGCACCAAGAGGGCGACCGAGTGACACAGCTATGACAGACCTCAAGATTTTTCACAACCGACACTGAAACTCCTCGGTCAATGCCGTGCGCATTGCTGAAGAGCTTGGCCTCGACTTTGACGAGGTGAACTACATCAAGGATCCACCGGATGCGAAGACCTTGCATGCCATCATCAAGAAGCTGGAAGATCCGCCGACCGCACTGGTGCGACGCGATTCCAAGTTCAAGAAGCTAGGCTTGGAAGAGGGCGATGTCGAGACGGTTGACCAGATCGTCGATGTGCTCGTGGCTCACAAACAGTTGCTACAACGACCACTGCTTGTGACGCGGCGTAAGGCGATCGTGGGTCGACCCAAGGATCGCGTCCGAGCGTTTCTCAGCTAGGTGGTCCGCCGTGATGGCGGGCCGGCGTGTCGCTTCAGCGGACCAGCTCATCCAGGACGGCCTCGCGGAGCAGGTCGTGCGGAAGCAAACCCTGTTCGAGGATGAGGTCGTGGAATACCTTCTGGTTGAATTCGTCACCGAGCGCCACCTCGACCTCTGTCCGCAGACTCATGAGCTTGGTGTAGCCGTGGTAGTACGACGTCGCCTGACCCGGGGCGCGGAAGGCGTAGCGGTCCGCTTCGGAGCTGGCCATTGCTTGCGAGAGTACGGTCTGCTCCACCAGAAACGTCACCGTGTCAGCGGGGCTCAGACGGCCGGTGTTGACGAGCGGGTCGAGGAACATGCGGGCGGCTCGTATCAGACGGCCGAACAGGTTGAACAGCTGTCCTTCCAACGGTAGAAATTCCTGCATGATTGACTCCGCATAGAGCCCCCACCCTTCGACGTTGGCGCTGTTGAAGGCAAAGATCGCGCGTGCGAGCGAGGTGCCGTTCTCGACCAGGCTGGCAAACTGGAGCTCGTGTCCAGGTCGCGCCTCGTGGACGGTTAGGCTCCAGGTGATGGCGTCGTGACTCCAGTCGTCCATGACCGCGTCGGTGCCGAGCCCAGGATTTGTCTGCACGAGCACGAACTCGCCATATTGGCCCGTGTTGTCTATGAGCTGCGGGGCGCTCATGAATGGTGCGGGTACGATCGCAGATTCGGCCTCGGTGGCCAGACGGATGGCGGCATCCCGTTCCGGCAAGGTGATGAGGTCTTCGCGACGTATGATCTCTTCCACGGCCGTCAGCCGTTCTCGATACAGGTCAAGCACCCCATCCGGTGGGATTTGCTCGCGTTTGAGCGTAGCGAGCACCGATACGAGGTCGTTGTCCTGCCAGCCTCGTTCGGCGGCGATGCGGACTGCGAGCGACTTCATTTCACTCCGAATGAGCTGATAGCTGTACTGGCCGATGGCAATCAGCTCCTGAGGCGTTGCCTCGACGCCGAAGTTTCTGAGGTTCACCGTATACACCGCTTCTGGAAGCGGGTTGTCTGTTCTCGCGCGGGGTAGCATTTCGGTCCGGAGCCACTCGGAATACCGACTTAGCTGGTCGGTGAGTAGACGGAGGCTTTCTTGCCACCCGTCGAGACCCGACCGCTCGAAAATGGAACGCAATCCGTCCTCGAGCCGCGGCCCGTTGTCGAGGTCGGATTCAAGCTGTCCGAGAAACGGACCGACCAGTCCGTCGGCCCCGAAGCGCTCGCGGGTCCGCGCCATGGCCAGATCGACGATCGGTTCATATCCAGGCTCGAGACCAGTGTATTTGGCGAGCCTCTCTTTGGCGGCTTCGTATCGCCGGTCCTCCGTACGGGGATCCAGGAGGTCATTAAAACCAGAGAACAGCTGCTGGTGAAGATTGAAGTATGGCAGCAGGTGGTCGAAATAGACGTCTGACGTGTGTAGCGAGTCTTCGAGGGACCCGATCAAAATTGCCAGGTCCTGTCGGATCTTCGCGTGCGTTGTTTCCTCGAACTCCGCGCGGAGCTCCGCGATGACCTCTCCGTATCGAGTCGCACGTCGGTCCCGGTAACCAGACTGTAGGTCGAAGATGCGGTCGTCGAAGTCGCTGAGACCCAGTGCCGACGCGCCCTCCGGTGCGAATTCACCCTGGGCCTCGAGGACCATGGTGGCGTAGCGATTGCTTTCCTCAACCCAGTCTGTCTGTGCCGTTGCCGCGGGCGCGGCCAGGCGGAACATGCCCAATGAGACCACACGCATCCGGTACCCCACCGTCTGATCGGCCCCACATCCCGATAAGCCGTCAGCAGATTTTCGGAAGTTGCTCACTGCTGTCAACAGATCGACGGGGCGAACTGTGGCCAGCTCGGTTTTCACCTCGACCTCCCCTGGGCGTTGTCTATGACACGCCCGGCCGACGTTTGGGGACAGAAGTGCGTATCCAAAACCGGGCCGGGTCCAAGGGCGACAGTGTCGGGGCGTTCGCGGTGACCAGGTCATCGGAACGCAAAGTGAGTGCTTCGACGATGCCCGCGACCGGTGCTCGGATGGCCAGCGCTTCGATGTGTCGTTCAATCCCGGCCAGGGCTGATTCCGCGGCCGCAACCGCGGCCGGCGCTTTGTCGATCCCCTCGTCGCGGTGCTCAGACGCGTGTGAGGCGCTCGTGAAGCTTCGCCTCACACCGACGAGTTCCATCGGGCGTGCTTCACTCGTGTGCGTGGCCGTCTTGTTCCACTGCCCTGGCCCCACCCAGCACCCCGAGCACGGCGTGGTTCCCTTCGTGGCATGCGTATTCATACAGGATGTAGTCGGGCTCGCTGGTGAGGGGGAGGTCAATGGTCCACGGTGCCGTATAGACCTCGGGGTCGTGGATGGTTACCTGCCAGTCGAGCTGCGTCTCGCTCGTCCGGGTGAAGCGCTCGACGACCCGTAAGTCTTCCGTGACCGGCACCCCATGCATCCTGCCCGCGTTCCCGTTCGGAGTGATCCAGCCCTTGTCGGTAAATCCGGTGGTCTCCACCACCAAAGTGTCTCCGTCCCAGTATCCGCGCGCATCTCCCATCCATTGGTCAATCTGGTCCGGGACGTTCCGGCCATTGCTCAGCGGAATCACCCGGTATCCCATCATCTCGTGGCGTATCACGACGGCGGCGGGCGTCTGGAGAATGTGATTCCCGGTGTTATACACGTTGGGTAGCATGGAGCCTGGGATGCCGCGGGTGATACAGCGGCTGTAAGGGCTCATGTTCTCGTATGTATCGGTGCGATGCGTCACCAGCCATCGGGCTCGGGTTTCGGCCTCGGGCTGCGTGGGTACCCGTCCGTTCGGCGGGTCGACGACCAAAGACGTTCGGCGCGTCGACACTATAGAGTCCTGCGCTGAGTACCAGAAGGCGTTGTACGAACCGATGCGCCCGCCAATGGGGAGTGGCTCGGTGCGGACGTCGCTCGGCGCGTCCAGTCGCGCCCGTCGATCGGCCGCTTCCCGTTCTGCCGCCGTGGCTTCCTCTTCGGTAAAGAACTCCTTGTTGGCAAATTGGGTGGGCCGCTCGAGTCGTGTGATCGTGGTATTGGTCCAGACCCCGGAGATGTCGGGTTGGCCGCCCGGGGTCCGGGGGGCGCGGTATGCGTGTTCTCGGCCAGATTGCGCGAAAATGGACGCGGCCGTGCTTAGGACGGCGACTGAGAGGAAGACGATGATACGGCGGTCGTAGGTTCGTGGCATCGAGCTGCACATTGTAACGAACTCAGCACGCCTGGACAGCTATGAGGTTGTTCCGAGCCGGGTGTGCTCGAGCCACTCCTGGAGGATGTGGCGACGGATGCCCTTGAAGAACACACGCAAGTCCATGTTGAGGTCAAATGTGAGCGGTGTCCAGAGGCCTGGTTCGGCGCGCTCCAGGTTGAGCTGTCCGGTGGCACGTCTGAGTGTCGCGACCAAGCCCCAGAGATATCGGAAGGGCTCCTGCATCTCGAATGTGATCCGAACCACGCCGTAGTCGTCCTTCGCAATCCAGAGCTGACCGGTCGAGCGGTTCAGAGCCTTATCTATCCGGCGGTTGTCTGGCAGTTGCCCGTCTCGGGGGGCGAACGACAACACCCAGCAGACATGACCGCGGACCGTTTCTGAACCTTCTAATGTAGTGTCGTAACGGTCCATGAGCTCGTGGTCGAACTGGATGTTCATCTCTTCGGGATCGTATCGTTCACCACGCGCCGTGTGGGCTCGGGCCTCTTCGGCGAATTCGGCTTTTTTCTCTCGTTCCTCCCGCACATCATCGTCATCCAACGGTTGGCCGTCACGCAGGACGATCTCATCGTAGAGATATCCCTCGACCGGATACCGCCGATAGCGCACGGTCTCGGTGTCGGTGACAAGACCATCGCCGTCGAGCGACTCGACGAGCGACTCGAACAGATACTCGAACTCGAGCTCGATGCCGGATTCCTGCTGGTTCGTCGAGCGATCGAGGGCTCGCTCGAGAATGAGCGAGGCGGTGAGCGCATCCAGTGGTTGAGCGGTCGTCGCCGGCGCGAACGCGACCAGCAGACCCAGCGTGGCGGTCACGGGTCGGGAAAGGATCGGCAAGGTCATAATGTCTCCGTCACGAAGCTCGTAGTTGGTTTGTCGGACGGGCTCGTCCCCGTCGGCTATCGGAACACACTGCTCGCGTCGACCGCGACGTGCCCCATGCCGCATGTTGCACGAGCGCTCGTTTGTCCACACGGTCGTGACGCGGGGGGCCGTGTTCACCGGCGCTCACACCGGTGAGATGGGTCCGCGTAAATACCACAATCGAGTCAACGCCACCCAGCACCGTGCGGACCGGGGACGAGAATGCCCGCCGTCATCAGGTTGTCGTTGGTGGCGGCCGCTCGCGAGACGACTGCTCTCGTCACCGCGTCCACCTTGACCAGTCCGTTGGCCGCTTGCACGTAGAGATTACCGCTCGACAACACCGGTCGCTGGGGCATGTTCTTGGACGACGCCGCTTCGATACCAACGACGAGAGTCGGAACCGCGTCTGGCTGGCACAACAAGCACCACAGGTTTCCTGCCTCCGAGCGGTAGGGCTTCTACTGCTGGGAGCTCGATTTTCCCCACTATACCGTCCTGCTCTTGTCCTCGCTCCGCGTGGTGTGGGAAGTGCGTGGCCCGTCTGCGGGGGGTCATGCAGGAAGGCGTGAGCGTTTCTCGATAACCGTCACGGTTCGAAGGCGACCGCCACGGCTCGCCGGCGATACGCAAAGATTCGTCGGAGGTCGTCGTGCACCCAGCCCAGCCATCGCCGCCGCCAGAGCGCTCTACAATGCAGGTCAAACCGTACTTCGTCCCTGATGAGTGTGCCGTCTCCATCGGCTTCGAACCGGTGGGTGTGAACCCAGTGCTTAAACGGGCCCCGAATCTGTCGATCTACGAACCGATAGGGTGGTTCCCAGTCGTCGATTTGCGTACGCCACCACACCGGGAGATGGTGCAGCCACAGCGTGTAATCAATGAGCGCGCCCGCCGTGAGCGGCTCGGTGGAAATTCGCCGGATACGAAAATGGAGAAACGACGGTGTGATTCGCTCCAGATTGTGGGCTGTGGCGAAGAAGGGATACACCTCGTTCACCGCGTGCGCGACGCGTTGTGAACAGGAGAGTCTCCAGCCCCCATCTTCGTGCGTAATCTGAACCGACGAGAAATCGTCGTTGGCCATTATTTAACTAATATAAAAATAACATTTATTATAAAGTAAAACC
>JAYZGM010000383.1:0-6965 GCA_036336225.1 Acidobacteriota bacterium
GTGCGACAGAACGCGCAGAGGTCCTTGAGCGCTCCAGAATGCTGGTCCGCGCTGCCGGGTGTTCACGCACATCCCGATCGTGGTGATCGGGCATAGACCGCTGAGCGGGGAATCCTGCGGCGATCTGACCGGCTCTTGTTAGGAGAGAACTATGTCTACACGACAACCACGGACATCCCGACACAGCCGCCTCACCAGCACGTGGCCGGCCACGGTAGCGGAGCAGGCACGACTCACGGGCGCTCGCCTCCGGGACGCGTGGGGGAGGTTTTTGGGGCGCATCCCCTGGCAGTGGTTCACCACGCTCACCTTCGACCCAACCCGGGTCTTTCCCGTATCCCGTGCGCTGGTCGAGCGGGAAGCGACCTGGTGGGGACGGCTGGTCGCCAGGATGGCCCGACGGCCGGTGGGATGGGTGTGTGCGCCCGAACGGGGCCGGGGAGGACTGTGGCACGGGCACCTGCTGCTCCTCGGCCCGTCGCAGGACTGGTCCCCGGCTGCTGCCTGTCCGGTGTGGCAGGCTCGGAACGGACGGATCGATCTCCGCCCAGTCCAGCACGCCCCAGGCATCGCGCTCTACACGAGTAAAGAGGCGGCCACTGCCGGGACGATCATCCTCTCAGACACGCTCACGCAGTATCAGCCACGTGCCAGCACGACCATCGTCGTACCGCTATGGACAGAGGACACCCATGACTAAGAAGACACCCGGCCCACGACTCCTCAACGGCAAATCGGCAGCGGACTATCTCGGGGTGCCCTACAGCACGCTGCGTGACTGGGCCAGCCGTGGCACGGTCGCCCTGATCCGTGTGCCACACAGCCGTAGCCTGTGGTTCGACATCAACGATCTCGATCAGCTCATTGACCAGCATCGGGAGAGCGGCCCACGATGATCGCTCGTAGACCGGGCCTCACACAGGCCGAACGACGCGGTACAATAGGCGGAGCGGCGGTCGTGTTAGAGCACGAACCGCCACCCCTAGCACGTCAGCAGGGACTAACTGCCGACGGCCTGCCGACATCGTATCGCAGCAGACCGACGGCCTCACACGCGTGCCCAGCACGCGGGAGGTGATCATGGGTGAAGTGCGACTACGCGGACGGATCTGGTGGCTACGCTATTACCGGGACGGAGTCCGGCAGGAAGAAAGCAGCCACAGCCGGAAAAAGAGTGACGCTGAACACTTACTGAAACTGCGCGAGGGCGCAATCGCACGCGGCGTCCCGGTCACGGCGAAGATCGGCCAGCTTCGCTTCGAGGAGGCGGCGACCGATCTCTTGACGGATTACCGTGTGAATGGGCGGCGCTCAACAGCCCATTTGGAACGCCGGACTCGGCTGCATCTCGCCCCGTTCTTTGGTGGCCGGCGCATGTCCTCCCTGACGACCGGTCATGTTCGCACCTACATCGATCTGCGCCAAGCCGCGGGTGCGGCGAACGCGTCAATCAACCGCGAGTTGGCCGTCCTGAAGCGAATGTTTACCCTCGCTATTGCCGCGGGACAGCTGATCCACCGGCCACACATCCCGATGCTGCGCGAGGACAACATCAGGACCGGATTCTTTGAACGAGAGGAGTTCGAGGCTGTATGGGGGAAACTGCCTCAGGCGCTCCGTCCGGTCGTAACCTTTGCCTATCTGACCGGCTGGCGGGTCACGAGCGAGATCCTGCCGCTCACCTGGTCCCAGGTTGATCGACGGGAGGGTACCGTCAGGTTAGAGCCAGGGACGACTAAGAACCAGGAAGGTCGGTTATTTCCCTACGGCGACATGCTGCCGGAACTGACGGACACCATCAACGCGCAGTGGCACTACACCAAACGGGTCGAACAGGACCAGAAGATGGTCTGCCCTCGGGTTTTTCATCGCAACGGTCGTCCGATACGTAGCTTCTATGGCGCGTGGCGCAAGGCGTGCTTAGAGGCGGGCCACCCGCGGCGGATTCTCCACGACTTCCGGCGTACGGTTGTCCGGAACCTGGTTCGAGCTGGTGTAGCAGAAAATCAGGCGATGCAGTTAACAGGACACAAGACTCGGAGCGTCTTCGACCGCTACGACATCGTCAATGAGGCGGATTTGCGGGCTGCCGTCCGGAAGTTTGCTGCGGCACATGACGACTCACGCTCGGCTGGGCGTGTGGTCGCCTTCGACGGAGGTCGCTGACGCGGTGGGGAAGCTAACTGACACCCAGCAGGGACACTTTCAGGGACACTGGGCCGAATCGGCCCAGAGTTGGAGAGGTGACAGTATCTGTAAGTTATTGAAAAGAAATGGTGCCGGAGGTGGGGGTCGAACCCACACGGAGCTAAGCTCCACGGGATTTTGAGTCCCGCGCGTCTGCCAGTTTCACCACTCCGGCACGGAGGGGTTGGGTAGTACGGCTACGGGCGTACCGTGCCGTCAGTCCGCCACAAGTACAGGGTGCGGGTGTTGCCACGTTCGTCTTCGAACTCGTCGGTCACATCCGGGTTCCAGTCGCCCATACGGAAGGCGTGGGACACGATACGCGAGCCTGATTGCAACTGTCGGGTCAGAATCGGTCTCAGACGGCGATTCGACGACGACAGTAGATAGAGTGTGACAACGGTGGCGTCGGACACGTCGGCCTCCATCGCGTCCTGCTGGATGAAGGTCACGAGATCCTGGACGCCACGACGCTCGGCGTTGGCGTTTGCTTCGGCGATCCGCTCAGGGTCGTAGTCGATACCCACCCCGCGGGCTCCAAACCGTTCGGCGGCGGTGATCACGATGCGCCCGTCGCCGCAGCCAAGGTCGTACACGACGTCGTCGGCCGTGACGTCTGCCAACTCGAGCATGCGATTCACGACGTCATACGGTGTCGGAACGTAGGGAGCCAGGCTCGCTGCTTGTTGGGCGCCAACGGTCGTCAGCGTCGCTGGTGCAAGTACAACGAGCGCCAAGGCTGCTACTAAGGCCGCTCCCCGAGTGGTCATCAACAACCTCCGGATACGAGCACCGTGATTCCTTTGCACGCGGGCTCTACTTTACATCACTTTTGGACTCCCGGGTGGTGCTGAGCCGCAGGCGGGGGGCGCGTTTAGACCTCGACGCCAGGGTGCTTCAATATGGGACACAAAAAATTTATCAGTGTCTGGTCTTTATTCACCTAAATTACAATTATGAAAATAACTATCGAGCTAAACTCGCACCAAGATCAGTGCAACCCGCTGCAACGCCAGCAGGTTAGCAGTTGGTCAGAAGACGCAGACTTCAGGTCAAGTCAGAAACCGCTAACTCTAATTTTTATCGATGTTTGCGGTTGATATAGGATGATGGATCGGCTACAATTGTCAGGTTAGAGTTGGTCCTAGAGTCGCATCAACTTGGGGGTCGCGTGACATTCGAGGTTGGAGACAAGGTCATTTACCCGAATCATGGTCTTGGGGTCGTCGAGCGGATCGAAACGCGGACGATCATGGGAACGACGTGCGGTTTCTATTCGCTGCGGATGGCCGATAGCGACACGGTGGTTTTGGTGCCTCTCGACAATGTCGATGGAGTGGGGCTCCGGCGGGCGATTGATGACAAGGAAGTTAAGAAGCTGTTTACTTTGCTCGGAAACGGCAAGATCGATAATCACCAGAACTGGAAGGGACGCTTCAAGGACAACTCGGATAAGATGCGCACCGGGTCAATTTATGATGTGGTGGACGTGCTCAAGAATCTGACGTTCTTGGCGAAATCAAAGAACCTCTCCTTCCGCGAGAAGCGGATGCTCGACCGGGCGAAGTTCCTCGTCGTGTCTGAGATTTCTGAAGTCGTTGGGGATACCGCCGAGGCGATCGACACGAAGGTGAACAAGGCACTTGATCGGTGTTTCGCCAATCGTGCTCGGGCCGCCGCCCGGGCGAAGGTAGCGAAGACGAAAACGACGAAGAGGGCGTCGGCGAAGACGGCTGCCGCCAAGGCGACGACGTCCGCAAAGACGACGAACGCCAGCCGTCCCACACGCACGGCACGCGCTTCCTGACGAAGCCGACAGCGTTCGTATGGTGAGCCCGATTCGGCTGGTCCGGATCGGGCTCTTTTCGTGTACGTGCTCAGCGTGGCTCGAATGTCACTTCCACGGACGAGAACACCGATGATCGCGCTCTTGTCGACAGTCGTCGCTGGTATCCGTTCGGTAGTCGCCTATGTGCTGGTGTCGGTCTACGTGTTGATGGCGGCGCCGCTGGGCATGCTCATCACGGTGTGTGTCCGTCATCCTCGGTCGCTGTATTGGTTTGGGCGGCAGGGTGTGCGGTTGGGGATGGCCACCGTTGGGATTGGCTACCGCGTCGCTGGAGACCACCACGTCGACCGAAGCCGAGCTACCGTCTATTGCGTAAATCATGCGAGCAACATCGAGCCTCCGGTGATTTTCATGGCCTTGCAGGCGGTCCACCCTCGGCTGCGCGTTCTTTACAAAGCCGAGATTCACAAACTGCCTTTACTGTCGAGGGTGTTCGACATCGCCGGATTTGTTCCGATCAATCGACGTAGCCGAGAACACAGTCGCCTCGCCATCGATACTGCGGCCGCCGCCTTGCGTGAGGGGTTCTCGTTTCTTGTGTTCCCGGAGGGGACGCGGAGCCGCACCGGTGAGCTCTTGCCGTTCAAGAAGGGCGGGTTCGTGATGGCACTCCGTGGAGGGGCGACCATCGTGCCGCTGACGATCCTCGGGGCGGGGCAGGCGATGCGAAAGGGGAGCCCCATCGTGCGTCCCGTGGCGGTCAGCGTACGGATTGGTGAGCCGATCCAGCCGGAGCAGTATGGGTTCGACCGACGTGACGAGCTGGTTTCGGTGACTCGTGCGTCCATGCAAACTTTGCTGGAGGCCGGGCCGCTGGAGTCAACGTGATCAGCCGCCACCGGTGGCGAACCGGAGCGTGTAGGGCACGAGCGGTGCGCCGTCGAGAGCAAGAATGCCCTCTTCCAAGCTCACCGTCACGGGTCGGTACGCCTCCAAGGGTTCGGAAAATTGCACGCTGAGAACCCGGTTTCTCGACCGATACTCAACCGTCAGTTCCAATTCATTGCCGTCCCCCCCAACATACTGACCGAGCACACGCTCCCCGAACGAGTCGGGGTTCATATCGCGTGAAAACTGAAACCGGATCAAGGCGTCGATGGCGACAGCGGTATCGTCCTGCGTGGGTGCTGAGAAAATGACCTCTGCCGGTGGACCTGGCTCGGGCCGGGCGGGCGCTCGTATGTCACGCGTTACGGTTGTGGGGCGTTCGACTTCGTCGACCTCGTCGGCGGCAATCGTCACGAGCCGGTCGCTACCCTCGACGATACCGGTGACTTGAAGCCAACGACTCGTATCGACGCGCGCCATGATGTCTAGGTCGAATCCGTTCCCCTTTGGCTCTTTCCCGACGATCCAGACCGCCGCGCTTCCCGACTGCAACACGAAGTCGTCCGGCGAGGTCCCCGGTGCTTCCGGGAGGTCCCCGTAGAGATTACGTCCCCGGAATCGGCCCGTAATCGTGACGGTCTGACCTAGGAATCGAGTCGGTTCGAGGCCGATGGCTCGGATGGTAGTGGCGCCGGGGGCTTCCGCCCGATCGGAGGTGTCGGCGACAAGTAGCATCAGCTCGCCACGCGACGGCCACGGTTTCGCGAACAACCGTTCGGACAGCGCCTCGAGTTCGTGGCCCGCGACCCGGGGGTCGTTTGGCTGGAGTCGGCCGACATCCCAGAACGTGCCTTCGACATCGAGGACGGTCTCCTCGATACCGACCGGGGGCGGCACATACAACGTGCGGAGACGATGCTCGCTATCGGTGAGGAAGACGTTGCGGACGTCGCCCTCAGGCAACGCGCGCACCACCACCGGCATCCGATGAAAGAAGCTGGGATAGGCCTGGAGCGCGGCCAAAGTTGCGGGGGCGTACTGCGCTGTTTGCGCGACCGGGTGACCGGCGCCACCTATCCAGATGACCGCGCTGACCAAGAGCCAGCAGGCCCGCGGCCCGGGAACTGACCGCCCAGCTTGGCGCCAGAAACGAGGGCACGCGTACATAATTTTTGCTGCGTGAGTGAGACGCCACCCACGTCAACCGGGAAGTCGAGCGTGGCGTGGTCGATGGTCCGACAGCAATCTTAACATATACTCTCAGAAGTACTTGCGGCGACGGCGCGGTCAGTGGTTGCCCATACGATGTCAGAACAGGTTTCGGAACAAACCACGAATCGGTTGTCGTTGTATCTCCGGTTTCTAAACGAGCTCGACGCTGAAGGTGTGCGAACGGTGTCGTCAAAAGTGCTCGCGCAGCAGTTCGACCTCAACGCAGCTCTCATCCGTAAGGACCTCTCGCACTTCGGCGACCTCGGCGTCCGCGGCGTTGGTTACGTCGTCAAAGACCTCAGGTTGCGACTGCGTCAGATTCTTGGTCTCGACCGTCGCCTCAACGTCGCCATCATAGGTGCCGGTAACCTTGGCTTCGCGCTCGCTGACTACCCCGGGTTTCGTCAGGAAGGGATTCGGATTGTGGCGCTCTTCGATTCCTTGCGTGCCAAGGTAGGGCGACGGTCGCGGAGCGGGGTGCTTATCCACGACATCGCGGACTTGAAGCAGATCGCGCATCGGGCGCGGATAACGATTGCCGTGGTGGCGGTTCCCGCCGGCTCGGCCCAAGTTGTTGTCAATACTGTTGTTGATGCCGGTATCAAGGCCTTGTTGAACGTCTCGCCAGGCGCGCTCCGAGTGCCTCCGGACGTGAAGCTCAAGAGCGTGGATCTGACAGTCTCGCTCGAGAGTTTGTCGTTCTATCTGGCGAGGGGTGATGGCATACCGGTTCGTCGATAGGTCTTCGATCCTATTGGGCTGGCCCGGTCGGACCGTAAACTACCCTGGAGTTCCTTCTCAGATGTCTAGCCCGACAAAGCCATCCACCGCGTCGGTATCCACGGCCGGTCTTTCGCATGTCGACGACCACGGTAATGTCCGGATGGTC